>CAYJUB010000136.1:0-6173 GCA_964373145.1 uncultured Moraxellaceae bacterium | reverse complement strand
AATACGCAATGATAAAAATTGCTAATCGTTTTTTAATGTGGCCTAGTCAATATGGGTCGGATAGGGCTATAGCATTCTTTTTGCCTAGCCGTATACCGACTATTACAATGCCACAACCTAAAGAGGGGCATATTACTGTATTTTTTACCGACCCTTACCGACATATGCCTATAGACCATTATGCTGAAGTGCAAGAGGCTTTGGCTCAAGGAAATATAAAAAGTTGGGAAAAAATTAGAGATGGACTTGAGAAGGTGCAACTTAAAAAAAATGATAGGGGTGCATCTCTTTATATGGCAACAAATTTTAAGGATTTTCGTGGTAATCCCCCAACACTCTTTTGTTCAAACGACCCAATCAATGACAAAAATAATATTAATACCCTCTCTGCTGGTAATCAAGATATGTGGAATGGCATCATGATAGAGTTTCGTTTTAGTAACGCCTACTGTCAAGACTGGCCAGAAATTTATCAACACGGAATATCAATCATTCATAACAACGTCAAGGAAGTGCAACCGTGAGCTATGCACCATCCAAAAAAAGTCATCACATAATAAAAAAGCCCAAAATCTAACTAGATAATGGACATTTTTATTTGAATCGTAACCCTTATCCGTTCAATAAGTTCTTCAACAACTCATTGACCTGATTTGGATTCGCTTTGCCTTTTGAAGCTTTCATGATTTGACCGACCAAACCATTGAATGCCTTTTCTTTGCCAGCGCGATATTCCTCAACCATCTTTCCATTTGCTGCCAAGACTTCTTTGATAATGGCTTCAATCGCGCAACTCAACTTAACGACCGAACAAACGGTCTGACATCATGACGTTTAAAAAGGGATCGATAACGACGTATCAACTTCCTCTTTCGCCCGCATATGCATTGCGAGAACCTGACACCATATCTTTAAATAGTGATCAAAGACGCTACGATCTTGAATGATGCTGTAATCCATCGCTAAGCCGCGTAGCATCCACCGCGTCATCATCCACATTTCACCAACGACATTATTTTGAGCATCAAGTGGCTCAAAATAGTTTCCTGTAATGTCTCCAAGAATAGCGTGGGTTGTACTTAAAAAAGGTTGCATCACTGCGGTTAATTCTGGATCACGTCTACAGTTAAGGAGTAATTCGCTCATCGCGATGAACTCTGGCTTCGTAAAGACACTATCCCACAGTAAATAAACGAGATCATGGATTCGATTCGCAGATGTATTGAGCTCTGACATTGCATCTTGGATTTGTAAAAACACTTTTTGAACAAGCTGTTCCGCTGCAGCAATAATCATTGCATTTTTAGTGGGGAAGTGATGAATCGGGGCTCCGCGTGAGACTTTTGCCGTTTCAATAATACGACTGATTGTTGTTCCTGCATAACCATCCATTGCAAGGCATTGGATGGTGGCATCTAATATACGCTTCCGCATTGCATCACTTCGTTCAGCCTGTGTACGTCGCTGTACCGTCAATGGAAGCTCCTTGGGTTTGCTGATGGTTTGCGTACTTTTATCATCTGTTCAGATCACTTGATCAGCGCGCTTATAAACTCGATTAGGGTGATTCATAAAGCAAAAAATGAAATGTCTAAACACGATAATATCATGCCTCATAACGACACCCACTAAATTTACCTATCAAAATTTATTCATCACATCAAGAATTGCAAAGAATAATATTCTTTATAAAACAGATTTGTAGTTATCAATATTACCCAGTAGTTGTTAAATATCTAATCTCAATGTAACTTACAATATGTACGTACGTTATGTATTATTGTATAATTGCTGTGAAAATGATCAATAAGAGGCGAAACCCTCAGTCGCTTGTCATGACAAGCGTACTGTTTGCTCGAGGATGTTTCTTAGCTTATCGAGTGCTAAAAGATGCTTTTACAGATGTTTAAATCATACAACGAACTTCAGGTAGGATTACCTATGAAACTGACTCTACACACATTATTACTTGCTAGCGGATTATTGATGGCAGGCGAGGCAATGGCAGCAGCCGCAACTTATCAATATTGTAGTACCGCAGGTTGTCGCATTGGTGGTAGCCAAACGGTCACTTCAAATTATGCACACACTAAATATCCAGTCGTTTTTGCACATGGCATGTTTGGCTTCTCAAGTATTATTGGATCGGTAGATTATTGGTATGGTATCCCACAGGACTTAGCCGCCAATGGTGCCGCGGTATTTGAGACGCAAGTCGCTGCCATACATTCATCTGAGGTTCGTGGTGAGCAATTGCTCAGTCAAGTGAAGCAGATTCTAGCTATTACAGGTGTATCTAAAGTCAATCTGATTGGCCATAGTCATGGCAATCAGTCCATACGGTATGTCGCGGGCATGATCCCGAAGCAAGTGGCCTCAGCAACTTCGATTGGCGGGCCGACTTTTGGATTGCCACTTGCAGATTATTATCTCAAACTTGCTAAAACGCCTGCTCTAGGTTCTGTCGTATCAGCGGCCATTAATGCATTCGGCTCATTAATTGGCGTTTCATCAGGACATTATTATGATCAAAATATTGTTGCTGCAATGACCTCGGTTTCTACGGCTGGTGCAGCGGCATTCAATGTAAAGTTTCCCGCAGGAGTACCAACAACGGCATGCGGTAATGGTGCATATTTAGCCAATGGCGTACGTTATTACTCATGGAGTGGGACGGGGGTCATGACTAACATATTTGATCCATCTGATGCACTATTAACGCTGATAAGCTTGACTGTTCAAGGCCCAAGTGATGGTGGAATTCCTCAATGTTCTAGTCATCTTGGTCAGGTGATCCGCGACAACTATAACCAAAATCATTTGGATGAAATTAATCAAGTATTTGGTTTGGTTAATGTCTTTGCTGCGAGCCCGATCGCACTCTATCGCCAGCATGCAAATCGTTTAAAAGTGGCTGGATTATAATTTCTGCGGATACTGACAATGAAGTGCTGAAAAAAATAGCAATGCTATCTTTTTTGATGAATACGGATGTTGTGTACATTCGGAAGTAAGAACTAAGTATGAAAACATCGAGTAGCTAGAGCAGAGTGCAATCAGCCAAAGCGCATTGAAGCATTCATTGCTAGCTAAAAAAATGCCCGCAATCGTTACTGATCACGGGCATTCTTATTTCTAAAACCAACGCTTAGCCGTTTAATAAGTTTTTCAACAACTCATTGACCTGACTTGGATTCGCTTTGCCTTTTGAGGCTTTCATGATTTGACCGACCAAACCATTGAAAGCCTTTTCTTTGCCTGCGCGATATTCTTCAACCATTTTCTCGTTTGCCGCCAAGACTTCTTTGATAATGGCTTCAATCGCGCCAGTATCGGTTTCTTGCTTCAAACCTTTGGCTGAAATAATGTCATCCGCAGATTCGCCATTGCCTTGCATCATTTCGGTAAAGACAACTTTAGCTATTTTTCCGCTAATCGTGTTGTCCGCAATGCGTGCAACCAAACCACCGAGTTGAGTTGGTGTGACAGGTGAGTCAGCCAATTCTTTTTCTGCTTTATTCAGTGCGCCGAGCAAATCGCCCATCACCCAGTTCGCCACAATCTTCGCTTGGCTGATGCCCGCTGTTTTTACAGCATCCTCAAAAAAGTCAGCAAGTTCACGTGCACCATTCATGATGCGTGCATCGTATTCGCTGAGTTGATAGGCTTCAACAAAACGACTTCTACGCGCTTCAGGAAGCTCAGGGAGTTCAGAACGAATCTGTTCGATTTGCGCTTCGGTAATGACCACAGGCAACAAGTCAGGATCAGGGAAGTAACGGTAATCGTTGGCTTCTTCTTTACTGCGCATGGCGCGGGTTTCGTTTTTGTTTGGATCGTACAAACGGGTTTGCTGTATCACACGACCGCCGCCTTCGATGAGGTCAATTTGACGCTCAACTTCGGCTTCAATTGCACGTTCGATGAAACGGAACGAGTTAATGTTTTTCAACTCGCAGCGAGTGCCGAATTCTGCTGCGTCGGGTTTGCGAATCGAGATATTACAATCGCAGCGGAATGATCCTTCTGCCATATTGCCGTCGCTAATGCCAAGCCAGCGCACGAGCGAATGAATCGTCTTCGCATATGCTACAGCTTCGGTTGCCGAGCGCATATCAGGTTCGCTGACGATTTCAAGCAAAGGTGTGCCAGCACGATTCAAGTCGATGCCTGTCATGCCAGCGAAATCTTCATGCAGCGATTTACCCGCATCTTCTTCCAAATGCGCGCGTGTCACGCCAACGCGTTTGACTGTGCCATCTTCCAGCACGATGTCCAAATGTCCTTTGCCGACAATCGGGTCATCCATTTGGCTAATTTGATAGCCTTTTGGAAGATCTGGATAGAAGTAGTTTTTGCGTGCAAATACCGAAGCACGGCAAATCTCTGCATCGATGCCTAAACCAAAACGAACTGCTTTATTAACCACTTCGCGGTTCAATACAGGCAAAGTGCCTGGTAAGGCCAAATCAATTAAACTTGCTTGCGTATTCGGTTCTGCACCAAACGCTGTTGGCGAACCCGAGAAAATTTTACTTTGCGTATTCAGTTGGCAATGAATTTCTAAACCAATGACCACTTCCCAACCGTGGATGAGCTGATCGTTTCTGGCGCGGATTTCTGTGTTCATGCTTTTGCTCCTACTTGATCTAAGGCAAGAGGCGAACGCTGTTTATGCCAATCTGTATGCTGTTGATATTGATGAATGATATTTAGTAGTTTGCTTTCTGACCAATATGGGCCAATCAATTGCAAGCCGACAGGTAGAGGAGAGCAATCCGCTTGACCGCTATAGCTGGTATCAAAACCAACAGGTGCGCTAATTGCTGGTAAGCCTGCAAGGTTCACCGCGATGGTGTAAATGTCACCTAAATACATCGCAACAGGATCTTGTTTTGCGCCAATGCCATACGCAGCAGTTGGGGCGGTTGGCCCAGCAATTACGTCACATTGTTCAAAGGCTTTGATAAAGTCATTTTGAATCAGGCGACGTACTTTTTGCGCTTTCAAATAATACGCATCGTAGTAACCCGCAGATAACGCATAGGTTCCAACCAAAATACGACGTTGCACTTCATCACCAAAACCTTCGGTGCGAGAACGTGTATATAAGTCCATCAAGTCTTTTGGATTTTCACAACGATGACCAAAACGAACGCCATCGTAGCGAGACAAATTGCTCGACGCTTCTGCTGGAGCAATCAGATAATAAGCTGGAATCGCTGCATCAGTAGTCGTCAGGTTAATCCAAACTAAAGTTGCACCTAAGTTTTCGAGAACTTTGAGGGCTTCTTCGACGCGCGCTTTAACATCAGTGTCTAAGCCGTCTTTTAAATATTCGTGCGGTAAACCAATGCGTAAGCCTTGTAATGGTTTGTCTGCATTCGTCGAGGCTAAACCTGCAACATAGTCATCTGTTGGATGATCAACGCTGGTGGAGTCTTTTACATCGTGTCCAGCCATGACTTGCATTAAGTAAGCACAATCTTCGGCACTGCGACCAATCGGTCCGCCTTGATCAAGACTAGAAGCGTAGGCGATCATGCCGAAACGTGATACGCGACCGTACGTTGGTTTCAAACCTGTCAATCCGCAGAACGCCGCAGGCTGGCGAATTGAACCACCTGTATCGGTTGCCGTGGCAAACGGTGCGAGATCAGCAGCAACAGCAGCCGCAGAACCACCTGATGAACCACCCGGAACGCGACCTAATTGCCATGGATTATGGGTCGCGCCATAGAACGAGCTTTCGCTGCTCGAACCCATCGCGAACTCGTCCATATTGGTTTTACCCAACATGACCAAACCAGCATCATTACATTGGCTAATGACCGTTGCGTTGTATGGCGCAATGAAATTATCGAGCATCTTTGAACCACAAGAAGTTCTGACACCTTGGGTGCAGAAAATATCTTTATGGGCAATTGGAATACCCGTCAACAAGCCAGCCGTGCCATTTGCACGTGCCGCATCCGCTTGTTTTGCATTAGCCAGTGCTGATTCATGGGTGACGCTAATAAAGCTATTGATTTGTGCATCAATGCGATCAATTCGCGTAAGGAAATGCTGCGTGAGTTCCAGCGATGAAAATTGCTTGCTGGTCAATCCAGCAGATAACTCACGAATACTTAAGTGATGTAATTCAGTCATAGCCAATTCGTCGTATTTATTAA
>CAYJUB010000135.1:0-6211 GCA_964373145.1 uncultured Moraxellaceae bacterium | reverse complement strand
ATACAAAACAGTAAGACCGCGCATTCCTGAATGAATCTGGTTAAAATCAGGTAAACTACACAGCTTATATTTTTGATTTCTCGTATTTTGGTGGAAAAACCGATGACTGTTTCTGCACGCCGCACTATTTATCACATCACTTGCGCCGACGGTTTAGAGCGACTGCTTGCCGAAGAAGTGACGGCGCTGGGCGCGACAGTTGTCGATCATCAGCCACCGTTCCAACAAGGGCGCGTCGTCATTGAAGGGACGCTAGAAACAGCGTATCGCATCTGTTTATGGTCACGTCTCGCCTCTCGTGTATTGCTGCCGTTATTTACGGTTCAAGTCGAACGCCAAGATGTGCGTGATGTTGCTGAAGAGTTGTTTGAAGCCGCAAAAGATTTTGATTGGTCGCTGGTGTTTAGCCCACAAAGTACGTTTGTTGTGCGGATTCAATCTGAACGCGATGTGAAGATGAACAGCCAATTCGCTACGTTACGTGTCAAAGATGCCGTGGTTGATAGCTTTATGGATAGCCATGGTCGTCGTCCGAGCATTGATACGCAAAATGCAGAAATCACGCTGACGGTTCTTGCTGGATTACGCAGCCATACATTCAGCTTAGATTTATCAGGTGACAGCTTACATCGTCGCGGTTATCGCCATGCCATGACTGATGCACCGCTGAAAGAAAACCTCGCGGCTGCGATTCTTCGTCTTGCGAATTGGCATTCAGGAAAATACAACACGCTGATCGATCCAATGTGTGGTTCGGGAACCTTTATCATCGAAGCCATGATGATGACCGCAGATCGCGCACCCGGTTTAAATCGTCGCTTTGGTTTCTCGGGTTGGTCTGGTCATGACGGTGCAATTTGGCAAAAGTTGAAATTAGAAGCGCAAGATCGTTTTGAAGCCGCTGTCGATACATTGGTTAATTCGGACGAATATCCGTTAGTCGTTTATGCATTCGATGCGGATTGGGAAGCGGTGAAAGCGACGCGCACCAATCTGATTGCTGCTGGTTTAGAGCGCTGCTTACCGTTCGTAAAACTCGAAGAGCGTACACTTGCTGATTGGCCTGATTTCCAATTGCGCGAACATGAAGATAAAGCACTGATCATTACCAATCCGCCGTATGGCGAACGTTTGGGTGACAAAGTCAGCAATCGCGCGCTTTACCAAGGTTTAGGTCATCTTTTACAGAAGTTTGCACCAAGCCAACACGCCGCAATCATTGCCTCACAAATCGAACAAGCGGACGTTTTGCAGCTCAATCACATTAGCAATACGCGTTTAATGAACGGCAAATTGCCGATTTATATTCGGATTGGTGATATTGCTGCGACTTCAAATAAGCCTTCGTTCCTGCAAGCATGGCAAACGCCAAGTATTGAATTTACAGAAGAAAATGAAGGCTCAAAAGACTTTGCCAATCGTTTGATTAAGAATATTAGTAACCTCAAGAAACAAGCGGTTCGTGAAGGCGTAACCAATTTACGTATTTATGATGCAGATTTGCCTGACTTTAATTTGGCAATCGACCTTTATGGCGACCAGGTTCATGTCCAAGAATATGCGCCGCCAAAAATCATTGATCCAGAAAAAGCCAAAATGCGCTTTAACTTAGCATTGGCTGCAACGCGTCAAGTGTTGGGTTTAGCCCGTGAACAGGTTTATATCAAAACCCGCGCGCGTCAAAAAGGTAATGATCAATACGAGAAGAAAAGCGATACTGGTAAACGTTTAATTGTGCAGGAAGGTCTTGCGCGTTTGTATGTCAATTTCACTGATTACCTCGACACAGGTTTGTTCCTCGATCACCGTCCGATGCGCCAGAAAATTTTCGAAGAAGCCCGCGGTAAGCACTTCCTGAATCTTTATGCTTATACTTGTACAGCCAGCGTTCAAGCCGCTTTGGGCGGTGCAGCAAGTACAACCAGCGTGGATTTATCGAACACTTATCTCGATTGGGGTAAGAACAATTTTGCACTCAATGGTTTGACAGTTGATCATCCAGATCAACAACATCAATTCTTCTCTGCCGAAGTGTTTGAATGGCTCAAAGAAGGCAGCGAAATGTACGATTTGATCTTTATTGATCCGCCGACATTCTCGAACTCGAAGAAATTCTTTGGGACGTTCGATATTCAACGCGACCATATGTCATTGATTAAACGTGCAATGAATCGTTTGCAAACTGACGGCGTTCTATATTTCTCAAACAACTTCCGTAAGTTTGAGTTGGATGAATTATTGCCTGAGATGTTTGAAATCAAAGAAATCACTCAATCGACGATTGGTTTTGACTTCAAACGAAATACCAAGATTCATAAAGCTTGGGAAATTAGACATTTTCCAGTTGGAAGCCGATAATTTTTGTAGGGGATAACCTATGTGTTATCCCGTTTTTACGCACAGACGTATTCAGACAGACCACAGGTCTACCCCTACAATAAGCAAAATCAACGAATTTGCCATCTTAATCTTATGACAATCTTAACTATGAAAACACTCAATATCATTGGATGCGGTAATGTCGGTAAGACCTTAGCGCATCTATGGGTGAAACATGGCGTCTTTCAAATTCAGGATGTGTGCAATCGTTCATTAGAAAGCGCACAAAACGCGTGTGCTTTTATTGGTCAAGGTCAACCCACTCAATCAATCAATGACCTGCGTCCTGCGGATGTTTTCTTGATTGGTACCGCGGATCAATCGATTGCGGATTGCTGTGAATCATTAGTCAAATCAAACGTGCTGCAAGCTGGAAATATCGTATTCCATTGTAGTGGTGCGCTACCTGCGTCTATTCTTGATTCTGCAAAAACCGCTGATGCAGTCATTGCCAGCATTCATCCAATCAAAAGCTTTGCCGATCCTAGTCTATGCATCAACAATTTTGCAGGAACATTTTGCGGTGCTGAAGGCGATTCATATGCGCTCGAAGTATTAGAAAAAACCTTTCAAGCCATTGGCGGTCAAACTTTACATGTCGATAGCGCAAATAAAACTTTCTACCACGCAGCTAGTGTTATCGCGAGTAACTATCTCACTGCTTTACTCGAACTGAGCATTCAAAGCTATGTCAAAGCAGGTTTGACTCGAGAACAAGCCCTGCAAATCATCGATCCGATTGCGCATGGAACGATTAAAAATATCCTTGAGTTAGATACGGCACACGCATTAACAGGCCCTATCGCACGTGGTGATGTATCCACTGTTGCGACGCAATTGAATGCTTTTCAAGATTGGAAACCTGAGTATGGTAAGTTGTACCAATTACTTGGCGGCGTGGCTTTAGACTTAGCAGTCATTAAAGATACAGCCAGTTCAGACTCATTAGAAATATTAGCTAACTTATTAAAATAATTAATTTAAGTTTTAATATAGCATCTCATTTATTGTTTTTTCCTTCTCAAAATTCGCATTTTTTTTATCATAAAACGTAATTATGACAATATACATTGTCAGCATGTTTATGTTAATCTCAACTTAATTAATAAATCGGCTTTTAATCGAATTAACCGATAGTAGATTCAAATTCTCAATTTTGGAAAACCGCTATGAGCGCACAATTTACACCTTCCCCATATGTTGATTTCATGCAGCAAACCACTGTTAAAGTAGGTGATTTAAATTTCCATGTGGAAATCGGTGGCAAGGAAGATGCACCAGTGGTCATGCTGATCATGGGTTTGGGCGCGCAAATGCTGCTTTGGCGTGAATGGTTCTGCAAAGGTTTGATTGATGCGGGTTATCGCGTGATTCGTTTTGATAATCGTGACATCGGTTTATCGAGCAAGATGCGTGCGAAATCACCGCGTATGAATGAAGCTAAATTGATGGCGCGTTTTACTTTAGGCTTAAAAACCGAAGGCACATTATATAATTTATATGACCTCGCGAATGATGCCAGCGGCATTCTAGACGCGCTTGGTATTGAAAAAGCGCATGTAATTGGCGCATCGATGGGCGGCATGATTGGCCAGATCCTGGCAGCACGTTATCCTGAAAAAGTAGAATCGCTGGGCTTATTATTCACCAGTAATAACCGTGCGTTTTTGCCACCGCCATTTCCAAAACAATTCAATGCGTTAACGGGTCGTCCAGCATCGCAAAATGAAGAAGATTTACTGAAGCATTCATTGCGTTTATTTGAGGCGATTGGCACGCCAAACGAAAGCAGTATTGAAAGTCGACTTGAATTTTCACGCACGTTATTCCGCCGTAGCTATTCACCAGCTGGTGTGATGCGCCAATATCTTGGTGTCCTGAGCACTGGTTCTCTGACCGCTGAAGATGCAAAAATTACTGCGCCAACAGTCGTCGTGCATGGCAGCCTTGATCGTTTGCTGCCACCCTCGCATGGTCGCGCAGCTGCAAAAGCAATTAAAGGCTCAACATTCCACCTCGTCAGCGGTATGGGACATGACATTCCTGAATCGTTTACGCCGCTGTTACTCAAACTGTTTACCCGTAACATGAAAGCTGCGGCTAAGGCATAACCATGTCAGCATTGCCTTCATTACGCCAACTGTCTTATCTCGTAACGCTTGCCGAGACGTTGCATTTCACAGAAGCAGCTAAACGTTCTTTCGTGACGCAATCGACTTTGTCCGGTGGAATTATTGAGCTTGAGCGTGTTTTGGGGGGTGCTTTGGTTGAACGTAGTCGTCAAACAGTTCGCCTAACACCGCTTGGTGCAGAAGTGGTTGAACGTGCGCGTTTGATTCTGGCAGATGCGGGTGATTTGCTGAAATTGAGCCGTGAAATGGGTGAACCCTTGACGGGTGATCTACATCTTGGGGTGATTCCTACGATTGCTCCGTTTGTTTTATCTAAACTTTTAGATACGGTCCGAGCACAATATCCAAAGCTTAATTTACGGATTCATGAAGCGCAAAGCCAAATACTGGTTCAGAATCTTGAAAATGGCGATTTGGATATCGTGCTATTAGCACTGCCCTTTTTGACTGAAAATCTGCAAGTGGTTGCTCTGCAAACTGAAACGCTGCTTCTGGTCTGTCATAAGGATGATCCTTTGGCGCAGAAAACAGATCAGCAAGTTAGTCAGTTGCCGTTAGAACATTTACTTTTATTAGAAGATGGTCACTGCTTACGTGAGCATGCGCTGAGCGTTTGTAGTCTGGGTGATCGTGCGAACTTAGGTGATTTAGAAGCGACGAGTTTGCCAACTTTAGTAGAAATGGTTTCAGCACAATTGGGCTTTACCTTGATGCCAAAAATGGCGGTTGATTCAGGTTTCCTTCAAGGCTACCCGTCGTTGGTTTGCCAACCGTTGATTGAGCCACCGATGCGTACATTGGCGCTTTTAGCTCGAAAAAGTACGACGCAACAAACGGAATTGATGGCTCTGGCTGATGTTATTAAAGCGTTCTAGTTTTTGTGTTCATGGATTTAAAGCTAGAACCCGCCTCACCCTTTACTGAGCATCCAGTATTATTGATTGATGTCCGTGTTGGCCACTTTATAAAAATGAATTTCATCGGTTAAGGTAGTCATGAAGTGCAGCTGTTCATATTATTTTTAAGTGCTTTTGGAGCCGCTACCTTATTACCTTTGCAGTCTGAACTCGTATTACTTAATGCGCTATCCAAACATACTCATCCTATTGGTTTATTGATCTTTATTGCGACGCTGGGCAATGTACTGGGTTCTGTTGTGAACTGGGTTTTAGGCATTTACTTTCAACATTTAAAAGACAAAAAGTGGTTTCCTTTTAACCCAGATAAATTAGCTTATGCCCAGAACTTTTATTCAAAATATGGCTATTGGTCGCTGCTACTTAGTTTTGTTCCCATTATTGGTGACCCTTTAACTTTTCTTGCGGGTCTCATGTGGGTCAATTTCTTTAAGTTTTTAATCATTGTCACAATCTCAAAGCTTTCAAGATATTTGTTTATTGCTTATATGTTTCTGATTTTTTAATAAAGAGTCATTTGATTGATGCCGAATACTGGGCCGGAAGGCTTTTTTTTAGTTCACAAAAACAATAGCTCACTGAGCCTGTCGAAGTGCATCCCTATTCAGACACGGCACATTTCGACAAGCTCAATGAGCTATTTAGGTCAACGCAATAATTAAGCGTCTTCTTTCACACCTGTCATATCAACAGACGTATCATCCATCACTTCAATATTACTGCGGCTGCTACTTTTCTTTGCTTGATCGCTACGGCGATTTTCAAGTTTGCTAAGGTATGCTT
>CAYJUB010000134.1:0-6281 GCA_964373145.1 uncultured Moraxellaceae bacterium | reverse complement strand
ACCACCAAAAGCATTGCGATGGTGACAGAGGGTACTGTGAATAAAATGCCGACAATGAGCGCACATTGCATGGAAATGATGGGAGATGTCCACACATCTAGCCCAGAAATTCCATCGCATCATGATCAGAATAGTTGCGGAAATCATTATGCTTGTTTGGGGCTTGAAATTCAGTCCATGACTGTCGAGATGATTGAGCTGCAAGTAGAAATGAATTCCCTCCAATCGGCTTCGACTTATACCAACAGTATCACTGATGGTTACTTTGCTTTGCCTTACCTGATCCCCCTCCCCGATACACCTTGTAATTTAGTTTAATTTTTCTATTAATTTTACTTTTTTATTAAAGGTGTCATCATGATGAACTTAAAATCATTACTCGTTTCTGCTGTCTTGCTGGGTGTTGCGATTCCTAGCTTCGCCGCTGTCATGGATTGTTGCAAAGAAAAAGACCAAAAAGAATGTTGTGAAAAGAAAATGAAGTGTTGTGAGGAAGATAAGTCTCACAAACATGACATGGATCACGACAAAGCACACCCTGCTTCACACTCGTAATCGTTAATTAACCGCGAATCATCCACTTGCACTCAGTGGATGATTCGTCATTTCCGTTTAATGGGGTGATTCATGAAACAAGATATCAATACATTCTCTAGAAGAACTTTTGTTCAGGGATTGGCTATTGCAGGTGTCGCTGCAAATACAGCCGCATGGGCAAAACCAACGAAGTACACGGCAATAACGGGTCAAATTCCACAATTAAAAGGCAACACCTTTGATTTAGTCATTGACGAAGCTTGGGTGAATTACACAGGCAAGCCTCGCCTTGCGACAGTGATCAATGGCAGCTTACCCGCGCCTACGCTGTACTTTAAAGAAGGTGAAACGGTCACTATTCGCGTGACCAATCGACTGAAAGAGCAATCGTCGATTCATTGGCATGGACTTTTATTGCCGTTTGAGATGGATGGTGTGCCGGGGATTAGTTTCCATGGCATTGATCCTGGGCAGACTTTTACCTATCAATTCCCGATTCAACAAAGTGGCACGTATTGGTATCACTCGCATTCAGGTTTTCAAGAACAGACGGGCATGATGGGTGCGATTATCATCGAGCCGCGCGATGGCGAACCCATCAAAGTTGATCGAGATTATGTGGTCATGCTCGCGGATTGGACTGACAAAGATCCCATGCGCCTCCTCTCGCAATTGAAAGCGCAATCGGGCTTTGACAATTATCAGCAGCCGACGGCAATGCAGCTTTTGAATGATGCGAAAGCGCAAGGTTGGAAAAATGCGATTGAAGCGCGAAAAATGTGGAATGAGATGAGGATGGTGCCGACCGATTTCACCGATCTTTCTGCGCGTACCTTTACCTATCTCATGAATGGCGTGAATCCAGCATCGAACTGGACAGGGCTATTTCAAAAGGGTGAAAAAATCCGCCTGCGCTTTATCAATGGCAGCGCACAAACGATTTTCGATGTACGTATTCCCGGCTTGAAGCTCACTGTGATTTCAAGCGATGGACTGATGGTTGAACCTGTTACGGTTGATGAGTTTCGGATTGGCGTTGCTGAAACCTATGATGTTCTGGTTGAGCCGACAGATGATGCACATACAATCTTTGCGCAGAATATTGATCGTTCAGGTTACGCCTGCGGCACACTTGCCGTTCGTGCTGGTCTTAAAGCTGAGATTCCGCCGCTAGATAAAATTCAGTGGTTATCGATGACCGACATGATGGGCGATATGTCAGGCAAAACGATGGCGCAGCATGCGCACACCGAATATGGCACGAGTACCGATATGCGCGTGGATATGCCGCGCACCAACCTTGACGATGCAGGCATCAATCTGCGCAACAATGGTCGCCGTGTTCTGACCTATGCCGATTTGCATTCGATTGCTTCAATTAAAGCCGAGCAGCATGAACCGACCCGTGAAATTGAAATGCACCTGACGGGGAATATGGAGCGTTATATTTGGGGCTTTGACGGCTTAACGTTTAAAGAATCCAAGCCTGTACGAATTGCCAAAAATGAACGCGTTCGCATTTCTCTGGTCAACGATACGATGATGACGCATCCGATGCATTTACATGGCATGTGGAGCGATTTGTGTGCGCCAAATGGTGACTTTCAAGTACGCAAGCACACGTTCTTAGTGCAACCTGCGCAAAAGGTTTCTTTTGACGTGACAGGCGAAGCGGGACGTTGGGCGTGGCATTGTCATCTGATGTATCACATGGAATCAGGCATGTTCCGTGAAGTGGTGGTGGACTAATCATGAAACTAAGTATTAAGAACCTAATGACAAAGAAGTACAGCCTACTCGCTTTATTGATACTCAACGCACCTGCATGGAGTGTAGAGCATGAGGCAATGGATATGAATTCAATGTCGGCTATGGACCATGCGCAACACCAAAGTCACGCTAAACCGAGCAGTCAAAAAGCTCAGGCAGAAGCCAAACATCTCCATGAGGAAAAACCAAAGGCGGTTGTCAAAGCACCAGTGCGCAATGTGATTGAAGTACCAATCAAGCATCAACACGACATGAGTGCCACGACCATGGATCATCAAATGGGCAATATGCAAGGCGGTGCTGCGCCTGCTGATGCACGCAGTTCGGATTATTCACAAGGTCGAGATTTTGGACCGATTCATCCACCAATGATGATGGGTAATGATCCGTTAATGACTCTCGCGGTCAACCGATTAGAGTGGATGCATAGTCGTAATAACAGCAATCAAGCTGCCTATGAAATCGAAGGCTGGTGGGGTAATGATTGGAATCGCGCAGTATTAAAAGCCGAAGGCAGGATCAATAATCAAAGCCTCAAAGATGCACGAACAGAATTGCTCTGGCGTAAGCCTGTGAGCACATTCTGGAATACCGATTTAGGTGTGCGCCAAGATAGTGGTTATGCAAATAATCGAACTTGGCTTGCGCTGGGCATCAATGGCACTGCACCCTATTGGCTGGACTTGGATGCGACGCTTTATGTTCGAGATCAAAATCAAACTGCGCTTATTTTGAATGCTGAATATGATTGGCGTATCACGCAATCTTGGGTTGTACAACCGCGCTTAGAAGTCAGCTTTTATGGCAAAAACGACTTAGCCAATGATCTTGGTCAAGGCTTAAGTGAAGTGCAATCTGGGTTACGCTTGCGATATGACATCAATCATCAATTCATGCCTTATATCGGCGTAGAAATGAAGCGTCATTATGGAAAAACGGCGGATTTAATCACGATAAAAGGTGAGCAGTCGAATCAAACGTTTGCTGTTGCAGGTGTGGCGTTTTGGTTTTGATTCTGAATTTAGCGTCTTAAACTGATTCATCGCTTGCGTGATGGGCAAGCCACTCATTCACGCCCTGCCCCGCCCAATGTCCACTGGCAAAACATGCCGTCAACAGATAACCCCCTGTTGGCGCATCCCAATCGAGCATTTCGCCTGCGCAAAACACGCCGCGCCATTGCTTAAGCATTAAATCTTTTTCAACAGCCAGACGCGTCACGCCGCCTGCAGTACTGATCGCTTCATCAATCGGACGCATGCCATCGATTGTGATGGTTAGATTTTTAATGGTGTGTGCCACCTTATTGGAATCAATCCATAATGGGCGCGGTAAATACTCACGCACCAACGTGGCTTTGATGCCTTCTAAACCAATTTGACGTCGCCAGAAACTCGCAAGCGTTTGTTTGCCAATCGGCTTCGCTAACAGCTCACGCAACTGCTCAAGAGTACGATGAGGCATTAAATCCAATGTCAGCTGCGCTTGTCCCGTTTGCAAAATAGCTTCACGTAAATAGCGCGACAAGGCATAAATCACCCCGCCTTCAACACCTTGCTCGGTAATGATCAAATCACCCGACTTTTGAATCACTTCGCCTGAAACGGGTAACACAGTCGACGCAACAATTGCCTTCACAGGCTCGCCAGCATGTGCCTGTATAAACGAACTAAAGTTGACAACAAAACCACCATTTGACGGCTTGAAATCGACGGTCACGACATTGCGTTCAGCCAGCCACGGACGCCATGCGCCATCCGCACCTAAACGCGCCCAACTCGCTCCTCCCATTGCCAAGACAACCGCATCAAACGCATACGATTGCTCACCATCTGGCGTATGAAATTGCCAAGTATGATCTTTGCTCACGCCTTGCCAATGATGCCGTAAACGGAACTGCACGCCACTCGTTTTCAGCCGTGCAACCCAAGCGCGCAGCAACGGTGCGGCTTTCATTTCCGCAGGAAATACACGACCCGAAGAACCGATAAAAGTCTCGATTCCAAGCCCACTGACCCACGTCCGTAAATCACTCGGCGTAAACGCCTGCAACATCGGTTTCAACCAATCAGGCTGATCATAGCGTTGCAGAAAATCTTCAAATGGCTCGCTATGGCTAATGTTTAAACCACCCTTTCCCGCCATCAAAAACTTGCGCCCCACCGAAGCCTTTTGCTCAAATACCGTCACCGCATGACCCGCCGCCGCAATGCGCTCAGCCGCCATTAAACCCGCTGGGCCAGCACCAATAATGGCAACTGCGCGCTGCTGATTGACAGTTTGGTCAGTGGTTTTCTCGGATGAGTAAATCGGCATAATGGTGTCTTGAAAAGGTTAAACATGAAATTCGAGGCTAAAGTGTAACATTGCCAACACCTTGCTTGCTCATGAACACGACAAGTTCACTCAATTGATGCACAAAATGCACCAGATTTTGACTTGTCTTTTACAACCAAGGCCCGATAAATAGCGGATAATGTTCATTAACATCTATTGCACCACATCTCATCGTCTAGGATAAGGTTAACTCATGTCAACAAGCACGCTCTCCTTCAGCACACTCACGCTCACTGGCGTAGACACGGAAAAATTCCTGCAAGGTCAAGTGACTGTCGATGTGACCAAGATTGGTAATGACGAATTTCGTCCGACTGCGATTTGCGATTTAAAAGGTCGAATTGCTTTTGGACTATGGCTGAAACGTCATAGCGCAGAACAAATTGATGTTGTGATTTCAACGGATTTGCTTGATGCTTTTAAAGCGCATATTCGCAAGTACGGTGCATTTTCTAAAATGACCGCGTCGGATAGCCAAGAAATCTTTCCTGTCATTAATAATGGTTCAGCAGATTTCCAATTGAATGAAAGTACCACCTCAATTAATGAATGGGAAATAACTGCTATTGCCCAAGGTGCGGCTTGGATCACTGCCGTGAATGCTGGACTCTTCCAACCACAAGAAATTCGTCTGCATCAACGTGGTGGTGTGGATTACGACAAGGGCTGCTATCTTGGTCAAGAAATCGTTGCGCGTCTCTATTTCCGTGCTAAACCGAAAGCATGGCTGCATCGTGTACAAGGCACAAGTACGCTGCCACAAGTTGGTCAAACCATTGAACAGAATGTAAATATTGTTAATGTCGTTGAAACTGCTGAAGGCTGGGAAGCGCTTGTAGTGGCTAAACCTGAAGCATTAGTTGAATCAGGTTTGCTGATTTTAGAATTACCTGATGCGTTGAATGGTGAAGTTGGGCGGGTTGTGGTTTAAAAATTTGTAGCTTAAAGTTAAGATGGGTTGAAGTTCGAAACCCATAAAACAGACTCAAATCAAATGATGGGTTTCCCTCGTCTACCCACCCTTTGATTTCGAGGCTTGAGAAGCATTATGGAATTAATCGAAAACTATCGTTCTCGGTGCTATAACGATAACTTTGAAATCAACTGCTTGTGGTTGAGCGTTTCTGCTCAGCGTAATGAATTTATAGCTCAATTAAATCAATTTCAGGCTGGAGATCGAAGCACAAGCAGCTTTAGTATGTTTGATATTGACCATATTTTTAGCAAATTGAGCGAGCAAGTATTCGATCCTGAATTAACAACGAAACTCGTTATTCAAACTGCCAATTTCAATGTTAAACCTCAAACGGCTGCAAATGGTTATACTACGAGGTTGCTATTTTTTCTGAAAGTACGAGACGACTGGTATTTTTACGGGCATGCTAAAGGGCGTTTCAAACATTTACGCGGCACTGGACGTCTATTTAATATAAAAAATGATGAAAAGCTTGGCTATAGCATTTTTCTGTCTACTGGCGAGCAAAATAGAGAGGTTAGTAGTGGACTGCCAGACAATTTGGCTTCAGTGCGGATTCTGGAGCGGCTCAAGCAACGAATTCAAAACTAACAAAATAATCAATCGGATGGATTGAAGGGGTTTAAATTGCTATTTAATATATAAATCTTAAATATCTTAC
>CAYJUB010000133.1:0-6288 GCA_964373145.1 uncultured Moraxellaceae bacterium | reverse complement strand
CAGTGCAATTGCACCACCATTCAAGTTCACTTTGTCTTGTTTGTCGAGCAAATCAAGCGCCTTCATCACTGACAGACCTTGCGCAGCAAATGCTTCGTTCAGTTCAACAGTCTGAATGTCGTTCATGGTCAAGCCAGCACGTTTCAGCGCTTTCTGAGTGGCTGGTACTGGACCGTAACCCATGATCGCTGCATCACAACCTGCAACCGCCATTGAGCGAATCACAGCACGTGGTTTCAAGCCCAATGATTGCGCTTTTGCAGCACTCATCAAGAGCATTGCAGAAGCCCCGTCAGACAGTGCTGATGAAGTCGCCGCAGTCACTGAACCGCGTGGATCGAACGCTGGACGCAAGCCCGCAAACGCTGCAAGGTTTGCATCAGGACGGATCACTTCGTCGATTTCGCACAATACGCGGAAACCATTGTCATCATGACCTTCAACACCGATGATTTCGTTTTTGAAACGACCCGCTTCGGTTGCAGCCCATGCACGGCGATGTGATTCAACGCCAAACTCATCTTGCATTTCACGGGTGATACCGTTCATGCGACCGAGCATTTCAGCAGTTAAGCCCATCATGTTCGAGGCTTTTGCATAATGCTTAGATGCTTCTGGATTGAGATCAATACCATGCATCATGCCCACGTGACCCATGTGCTCTACACCACCGATGATGAAGATATCACCTTGGTTAGTCGCGATTTGAGCCGCAGCAGTATGAATCGCTTGCATTGAAGAACCACACAAACGGTTAACAGTTTGACCTGCAACAGTTTTAGGCAAATCAGCGAGCAGACCGATGTTACGCGCAATGTTCATGCCTTGTTCTAAGGTTTGATTGACACAACCCCAGATCAAATCTTCAACTTCGTTCGGGTCAAAGCCTGGGTTACGGATCAGCAGTGCACGTACCAATTCTGCAGACAAACTGTCCGCGCGAACGTTACGGAACATACCGTTCTTGGTACGACCCATGGCAGAGCGCACGCCATCAACAATGACCACATCGCGTGGATTTAACGTTGTCATAGTATCGCTCCTTAACCGTAGAATGATTTGTTAGCTGCTGCCATATCGCGCAGCATTTGTGGGGCTTCGTAGGCTTTGCCTAAGTGAGCGTATTTGTCACAGAGGGCAACATAAGCAGCCACACCTGTTTGATCGATGTAACGCGCTGCACCACCACGGAATGGCGGGAAACCGATACCCATGATCAACGCCATGTCAGCTTCAGCTGGCGTTTCAACAATTTTGTCTTCCAAGCAACGAACGATTTCGTTACACAGTGCAACCATCAAACGATCAATGATTTCATTGGCTTCAAATTCGCGCTTTTCGCCAGTAACCACAGATGCCAACAGCTCGTAAGTTGTTGGATCAACAGTCTTCGCTTTTTTGCCTTTTTTGTCTAACGCGTAAACATAGAAGCCTTTGTCATTTTTCTGACCGAGACGTTTGTTTTCGTACATCACTTGGATTGAGCCTTTGTAATCTGGCTTCATGCGATCTGGGAAACCAGCCGCCATCACGTCTGCACCATGAACGCCCGTGTCGATACCAACCACATCGATCAAATATGCAGGACCCATTGGCCAGCCGAATTTTTCCATGACTTTGTCGATTTGTTGGAAATCTGCGCCGTCTTTCACGAGCAAATCAAACGCACCGAAGTAAGGGAACAATACACGGTTGACCAAGAAACCTGGGCAGTCATTGACCACAACAGGCACTTTGCCCATTTTTTGCGCCAGAGCAACGGTGGTTGCAATCGCTTGATCAGATGATTTCTCACCACGAATCACTTCAACCAAAGGCATCATGTGCACTGGGTTAAAGAAATGCATACCAACAAAGTTTTCTGGACGTTTCAGGTTAGTCGCCAAACGCGTAATCGAAATAGTCGATGTGTTTGAGGCCAAAATCGTGTTGTCATGCACTAACGCTTCCACTTCAGCCAATACAACCGCTTTTACTTTCTCAAGTTCAACCACTGCTTCGATGACGATATCAACTTCTTTGAAGTCACCGAAATTTAGCGTTGGACGAATGCGAGACAGCGTTTCACCCATTTTCGCTGGGGTCAAACGACCTTTCGCAACTTGACCTGCAAGCAGTTTGGTCGCGACATCCATACCGAGCGCCAACGCTTCATTACGAATATCTTTCATGACGATTGGCGTGCCTTTGCTTGCCGCTTGGTAAGCAATACCGCCACCCATGATGCCCGCGCCCAGTACGGCCGCTTGCTTGATTGGATGAGACAGTTTTTCCCACTTTTTCGCCATTTTCTTAACGACTTGGTCTGCACCAAATACGCCGATCAATGCCGCTGCTTGTGGAGTAACCGCAGCTTTTGCAAAGCCTTTCGATTCCACTTTAACCGCTTCATCACGATTCAAAGTGACGTTCTGTTCCATGCTTTCCAGTGCGATTTTTGGGGCTGGATAGTTTGGACCAGCTTTCGCTAAAATAAAGCCTTTAGCACTGTTAAACGCCATCATTTGTTCGATTGGGCTGAGTTTAACTGGAACCATTTTTTCGGTGCGACGTGCGTGCCAATCCATCTTGCCAGCCAATGCTTGTTTAACCAAGTCAATCGCTGCTTCAACCAATTTTTCTGGCGCAACAACTGCATCAATTGCACCGTCTTTCAACGCGACTTCTGGACGCTTCTCAGCACCGGATGCAATCCACTCGATCGCATTGTCGATCCCGATGACACGTGGCAAACGCACTGTGCCGCCGAAGCCTGGGAACAGACCCAGCTTCACTTCTGGCAAGCCGACTTTAGCAGCGGTTGATGCAACGCGGTATTCACAACCTAAACATACTTCAAAGCCACCGCCAAATGCGATGCCATTGATTGCAGCAACTTTAGGAATATCTAAGTCTTCAAATTTATTGAATACATCATTCAATACATCCAGCCATTCTGCGATACCTGCTTCGCCTTTTGCGAAGTTATCGCCAAACTCGGTGATGTCTGCACCAACGATAAAAGTTGATTTGCCTGAAGTGACTATCAAACCTTTGACGGTTGCATCTGCTTTGACCGCTTCGGTCGCAGCCTTAAGTTCTTGCACTGTCGCGCGATTCAGTTTATTAACCGACTCACCTTGCAAGTCGAATTTGAATTCTGCGATACCGTCACTCAAATGTTGGACGGAAATGGCATTACCAGAGTAAATCATGCCTAGAGCTCCTGATGTAGGAAGTGAAAACAGCAAAAAATTGACCACTATTGATGAAACAAATCTTCTTTGAATTTCGCTGGCTTGCAACAAATGCGCAAAGCCACAAAAAAACTGTGTAGAGTGTACGCCAAGACAAAGACGGTGTAATGCTTTTACGTGTATATATGCTGTGACGCTAAGGTCACAAAATATTTCAATATCGCGTTTTTACGCCGCAAAACAACGCGGTTCTTTTCGTCTAAACCTACAAAGTGCCGCATTCTAATATTTTTTGATGAAAACAGCGATGTCCCAATCCAACAACCGAGGATGATTTTGATGACAATTCAACACACTGCGCTAATCACAGGCGCATCCAGCGGACTCGGTGCCGAATTTGCACGCCAACTTGCCGCCGAAGGTCATCAATTAGTCTTGGTCGCCCGCCGTTTAGACCGTTTGGAAGATTTGATTGCCGAGTTGCAACTGAAATATCCACAGCGCATGGAAGCCATTCAATGCGATTTGGCTGATGTCGGCGCAACCGCCGAACTGATGAATGAAATTGCCAGTCGTGAACTGTCGATTGATATTTTGGTCAATAACGCGGGCTACACGCCGCGACATATGTTCAGCCAGCAATCCGCTCAGGAAGTACAAGCGCAGTTGCAAGTCATGGTGAATGCAGTGACCGAACTCTGCCACGCAGTTCTGCCCTATATGACAGATAAAAAATGGGGAAGGATTGTCAATGTCTCCTCGCTCGTTGCCTTTGCACCTCCAGGTCGCGGCACCTTGTATTCAGCGATTAAGCAGTACGTATTTACCTTTTCACAATCCTTAGATATGGACGTACGCCGCGTGGGAATTCGCGTCACTGCGCTATGCCCGGGTCTGACACATACTGAATTTCACGACGCGATGGATGTTGCAGATAAAGCGAAGAAAATTCCCGAAATTCTATGGACTGATGCACCGTTTGTTGTACGTGAAGGCTGGAAAGCAGTCAATTCTGGACAACCCGTTTGCACACCGGGAATCTTGAATAACGTCTTAGCCTTCGTCAGCAAACGCTTGCCTGAACGGGTACGCTATGCGCTAGGGACACAAAATCCATTGGAATAATAGCCGCCATCAAAAAAAACGCCCCTGTCATTGAGGGGCGTTTTCAATTTCAATCTTTAAGCCTAGACATCTCTGCTTTTAAGAAACCTGTCGCCAGTTGCGCACACGTTTCCACGTGAGCAGTCAAATTCGCCGCGCCTTCTTTATAAATCACCCGAAACAAATACGCATCAATAGCACTGATGACCGCCAAGGCATGGGTTTCACTGATCGCTGTTGCCTCAGATTGATGCCGAACCACATCCTGACTCAACGAAGTGAGTAGCTGCGCGAGTTGCCGCATCACACCCAGCCGTCGACTGATCGACTGATCACCAGCTGCCCAGACTTCGACAAAGCTGGAGCGCGCATAAGAGGGATGGCCTTGCAAAACTTGCAGCAGACCCCGAATCGTCGCCTCGGCACGATGATAGAGATTCATATTCGGGTCATGCGGAATCACGATGGCTTCCGCAACCTTACCAGCAAGGTAGTCACCGCAAGCCTGAAAACAGGCTTCTTTATCCTCGAAGTACTCATAAAAGGTGCGTTTAGCCACACCTCCTTTAGTGACGATATCGGCGATCGTGACCTTGGCATAACCTTTTTCTGCCACCAGATCAGCGAACGCATCCAGCAACCGCGTACGTTGTGACGTACGAACTTGCTCACGGCTCAAGGAATGGCGACCCCGAGGCAGACTCGTGTAAATTTCAGATGTGTTTGGCGTCATTATTTTCATAAGAATAATGTTAGCACAGACGAGCCGTATTATTTATGCTTTGACCCAACGTTTCATAATAGGTGCAAGCACCAGCAGCACGACCGCAACAATTAACAATGAAATCGTCGTGCGTCCAAACAACGCCGGCATATCCGCCAAGTTTTCTGGATTGACATTGCCGCCTGTAATCCCAGCGATTAAATTACCCAGTGATACCGACATAAACCACAATCCCATCATTTGACCCTGCAAGTGGCGCGGCGCAACCAAGGTCATCGCCGCTAATGCAATAGGACTCACACACAGTTCAGCAATCGCAGACAGCGCATACGCCGCAATCAACCACAACGGCGACACCTGTGCCGTTCCGGCTAACACTTGATTGGATGCGACATACATCAAGCCAAATGCCAGCGCACAAATCAACATGCCTAGCGCAAATTTGCCTAAACTCGCAGACAACTCCCGTGATGGCCAATAACGCCACAGCACACCAAAAATGGGCGCAAAGATAATAATTGAAATCGGATTAATCGACTGAAACCACAACACTGGAATAGTAAAACCCGCAATATTTTTATCAGTGAAATCCTTCGCGAATAGATTCAATGCCGTAGGCTGCTGCTCATTCGCCGACCAAAACACCGTACCTGCGACAAAGATCAATAGACACAGTAAAACGCGCTTTTTCTCATTCGTGTTCAAACCGCCAAAGCCTAATAACCATCCGATATAGACCAATACTGCGGTAGCTAAAACGTAGGTCATTGAACTCGCCAGCACCACAGCAGAATAGAGGTTGATTAGCCCAATGACCGCCACAACCACCAGCAGCAATCCTGCCACAATCTTTACGATCGTTTGACGTGAAACTGCTGGTACATCATTGGCGAGACGATCAAACGTGGCTTTTGCAGTAAAGCGATAGATCAGCAACGCGATGAGCATCCCCACGCCACCGGCTCCAAAACCCCACTCCCAACCTAAACGTTCCGATAACAGCCCTGTGAGCAACGGCGCAAAAAAAGCACCGATATTGATCCCCATGTAAAAAATCGAATAACCGCCATCTCGGCGCGGGTCATCGTCAGCGTACAAACGACCAACCATCACCGACGCGCAGGTTTTAAATAAACCCGTCCCCAAGACAATCAAACCCAAGCCTGCAAAAAACATCGGTTGACCAAAGGTCATCGACAGCGCAATGCTCAAATGCCCTAAGCCAATCAGCACACTGCCCCACCACATCGCTCGCGCCTGACCAATCACCCGATCCGCAAGCCA
>CAYJUB010000132.1:0-6322 GCA_964373145.1 uncultured Moraxellaceae bacterium | reverse complement strand
GTTGACAGGACGATATGCTGATGCGTTAGCTTGGATGCTCATGGGTACGGCGACGCTACGACGCTTTGAAGCAGAAGGTCGTCGCGCGGAAGATTTGCCTTTGGTGGATTACGCGTTGACGCATGCTCTTAGTGAAGCCCAAGCGGCATTTGTCGGTATTTATGCTAATTTTGATGGCGTGATCGGCAGCATTTTGCGTTTTTTTGCAACGATGCTTCTTCGCGTCAATCCTTTGGCAACTCCACCAAACGATGAAATGAGCCATGCTGCTGCACGGACCATTCAAACCTACAATACTCAATATGCTCATCTTACGGATGGCATCTATAAGCCCTCGAATGAAACGCCAGGTTTGGGTCGTCTGCTGCATGCTTTTAGATTGACGAGTGAAGCTGCGCCGATTTTGGCAAAAATTCATGCTGCTCAGAAATTGAAAAAATTACCGAGGGGTCTAGCGGAAGAATTGGCTACAAGAGCCGCTGAACAAAAGATCATTACGCATGATGAAGCAATGCAAGTTGAGCAAGCGTTAGCGGCAAGATTGAATGCCATTGAAGTGGATGTGTTTACGCCTGAGCAATATTACAATCAGAGTAAGGGTGCTGATGGCATTTACACAGGAAAATCACCTGTGGTGCAGCCGGAGAGTGTAGCTTAGTTATTTGCGAATAATATGAGCGCAATGATTTATAAAAAAGCCATCTACCCAGTTCGCGTAGATGGCTCTTTTAGTTTAATCGTTTCTAGCGTACGGGTACATCCATGCCACATTGCAAATATGCTTGTGGTGTTGCAATCCTGCCTCGCGCTGTACGCATGACAAAACCCTGTTGAATCAAAAATGGTTCAACCACATCTTCCAGTGTGCCACTATCTTCCGCCAACGATGCTGCAAGTGATTCCACACCCGCAGGGCCGCCGTCAAAACGTTCTAACAGCATTTGCAAATAACGACGATCTAAAGTATCTAAACCTTGCTTATCGACTGCAAGCATATCCAATGCGCGTGAAGCCATTTCACCAGTCACAACGCCATTGCCTTTCACTTCGGCATAATCACGAACGCGACGGAGAAGGCGGTTAACGATACGGGGTGTTCCGCGTGCACGACGTGCAATTTCAAGTGCACCTTCAGCTTCAATGGGTACATTCAATAGACTTGCTGAGCGAGTCACAATCGTCGTCAAATCCGCAATGGAGTAGAACTCAAGACGTTGCACAATACCAAAGCGATCACGTAGCGGCGAAGTGAGCAATCCTGCCCGCGTAGTCGCTGCAACTAATGTAAATGGCGGCAAATCCAACTTAATGGAGCGAGCTGCAGGGCCTTCACCAATCATGATATCAAGTTGGTAATCTTCCATTGCTGGATAGAGAATCTCTTCAATCACAGGCGATAAGCGATGAATCTCATCAATAAATAATACATCACCTGCTTCAAGATTGGTCAATAAAGCAGCTAAATCACCTGCACGCTCAAGCACAGGGCCTGAGGTAGATTTCATATTGCCGCCCATTTCGCGGGCAATGATATTAGCTAAGGTCGTTTTACCTAAACCGGGTGGGCCAAAAATTAATGTATGGTCAAGTGCTTCTTGGCGAGACTTTGCTGCATGGATAAAAATCTCCATTTGTTCACGTACAACTGGCTGCCCGATGTAATCCTCTAAACTGGTTGGACGAATCGCGCGATCAAAATTATCTTCAGGTCGCGCTAGACCTGTAATCAAGCGTTCAGATTCAATCGTAGATTTTTGCTGAGCGGTTGAGGTCAAAAAAGGATTATTCGGAAAATTCGCCATTACGCTTTCAGCATTCCTTTAAGTGCTGCTCGAATTAAGTCAGCGGTGGTGCTATGTTCATTTTTGATGGCAGCAACGGCGCGTTGAGCTTCAATTGGTTTGTAGCCGAGAGACACTAACGCAGCTTCGGCTTCAGCAATGGGTGATGGCGTACTGAGAGTAATTTGCGGTTGGTCTGCTGTAGTTGTTTGCCCTGCTGAAAATACTTGTAAGCGATCACGCAGCTCAATCACTAAGCGTTCTGCAGTCTTTTTGCCAACACCTGGTATACGTGTCAATGTTGTAATGTCTTGCATTTCAATGGATTGAACCAACATGGCTGCACTCATGCTTGATAAAATCCCAAGCGCAAGCTTTGGCCCCACACCATTGACTTTGAGTAGGATTCTAAACAAGGTTTTATCATTAGCGTCAATAAACCCGTATAGCAAATGTGCATCTTCACGAACGGCAAGATGAGTGTATAAAGTAACTTTTTGCTCATTTTTGAGTTGGCAAAATGTAGACAGTGGTGTCTCTATCTCATAACCAATGCCGCCAACATCAAGCAGAATATGTGGTGGAGTGAGTAGGTGAATTTTACCTGTGAGCGAACCAATCATCGAATTTCCCTTGTTTCTTAAATGAAACGACCAATAGTGTGAACTATCTCATACTATGGTAGTAAAATTAAACCACGCCACCACGATTTCCTTTGATATCTTGTGCAAGCGCATACGCTTGATGGTCAGAAAGTGAAGTAATCACATCGAGGATTTGCATCATATTTTCATAGGGACTTTTACCGAGTGTCGCGCCGTGATGCTCCAGAATGATCGACAAACGATGTTGTCTGAATGTTCCATCCTCACGGTGTAATGCAAGTGGCATCAATGCGCCTAAGAGCACATGCAAACTGGCACTGGCGACCAATTCTAACCGAGCTTTTTGTGGATTAGTAAAAATTCTTGTACGAGTAAGATTCTTTGCTGCTTCAATACCTTCGCAGATATCACGCGGACAATGATCGAGCAAACTGCCTTTTAATGTACCGTCCAAAAGCTCTGTTTGCTTATTTTTAAAGGCTTGTGAAACTTCTTCAACCAAGCGTTTCATTGCGCCTCCACGGAGTGCTGCTAATTTCTGAGTCATGGGAACAACACGAAGCACTTCACTTGGCGTACCGTAATCACCGATGAGCTTCAAAAAGAGTGGCTCGACTTCGGAATAGTGCAGCATACCCAGTAGTAAACCATCTTCTAAGTCAATCAGTGCATAGCAAATATCATCAGCCGCTTCGAGCAAATATGCCAATGGATGACGGCAATATGAATCATCAGATAGCTTGATCAGCCCGAGATGTTCTCCAACCTCATTCAGCAGTTCACGTTCGCTTTGGTAACAACCAAACTTAGTGCGCTTATGACTCGGCTTGCCAACCTGATCTTCTAGCGATACGGCTAAACGTGGATATTTTAAGAACGCACCTAACGTTGCATAGGTAAGGCGCATCCCACCGTCATCAGGATGGTATTCCAAACGCGTGAGGATACGGAAACCTTGTGCATTGCCTTCATATTGGCACAAATCGCTAAATTCTTTGGAAGAAAGATGCTTCATTAAATGCGCTTGCTTGGGTTGTCCAAACCAATCACGCACGGCATATTCGCCTGCATGACCAAACGGTGGATTACCAATATCATGCGCCAAACAAGCCGCTTGAATGATTGCGCCAAAATCGGAAGGCGTTACCCATGGTGGTAAATCGCCCACAATTTTTTCCGCCGCTAACATTCCCAGCGAGCGTCCAACGCAAGATACTTCAAGCGAATGTGTGAGACGGGTATGCACACCATCATTTTGGGTCAATGGATGAACTTGGGTTTTGCGGTTGAGCTGTCTAAAACTTTGCGAAAATATGATGCGATCATAGTCTTTGTGAAATGGACTACGTGCTTGTTCAGTATGATATTTTCGGCTTCCGAGCCTTGCAGGAGAGAGGAGCTGAGTCCAACGCATTGACATAAGGAATCTAAGTCTTATTAATAAAGCATCATCATGCCAAATTTGGCATAAGAAATATAGACTTGGATATGATAGATTGGTTAATTGGTTGTCGTTTATGTTAATTTAATGAATTTATATAATCTTAAGCATTTTCATGTTCTTAATTAAAATTTTATCCGTGATCTAGGTTGTTTAATATGCGTATGGTTCTAAAATTCAAAAGTCTAATTGTTGTTAGTCTAATGCCAATGATGCTTTATGCTCAAACTGCTGATACTTGGACAATCCCCCTTCCTTATCGTGAAGGGAATCAAATGCTGGAGGGACGTGGTGCGCAAAGCATTACAAAAGACAAAGATGGGGTTGTCTATCTCTATGTTAGTGAAAATCAGATTAGCTCACAGTCTAGTGATACATGGATGACTAAATGCTCTAAATCTGTCAAAAAAGGAATTTCATTCACATCGTGTCTAATTCAAAATCCATCGAATAAAAGCATAAATGTGCTGGTTAGTGCAAATGGAACACTAGTAACTTTCTTACCATTTAGAGTGGGTGAAATAAACTATCGAGTAGGTAATGAACGCATTAAGACGTTGAGTAAAAATTATTTTATGTATAATAATATACAGTTTGATTTGATATCCGATTTGCTGAAAAGTAAAAGTATGACGTATTCTTATGAAGTTAATAATTCTTATAAATCAAAGGAAGTTTCTTTAGATGGGTTTGCTGAGAATTACGGATTTAGCACGGCTTTCATAAGAGCCAATTGATTGTCATTTTAAAGTAAGTTGAATTGATTTTGATGTTTTGGTCTTGAAATCGGATTAAACCTGAAACAACTTCCCATCTTCACACATCCACGTTTCCGCGCCCAAAGTCTTCGCCTCATCCATTTGATGTGTGACATAGACTAAGGGGATATTAAAACGTTCTGGTACTTGCTTTAGGAATTGCAAAATCGGTTGTTTAAGCGAGTGATTGAGAGCATTTAACGGCTCATCTAACAATAACAATCTAGGCATTGCTAATAAGGTTCGCCCTAACGCTACACGTTGCCTTTCGCCACCTGACAAATGCCTTGGTTGTTGATCAAGTAGGTTTCCAATTTCTAAAAGCTCAATGACGGATTCAGGGCTGAAACGTCGTTTTTCTTCGGTCTGGAGCTTATAGCCATATAACAAGTTTTCACGCACAGATAAATGCGGAAAGAGTTGTCCGTCTTGCCACATCAATCCGACTTGTCGTAAATGCGGTGGGATATAGATGTGTTGTGCGGCATCGGTGAGCGTATCGTCGTTTAAGCAAACAAAGCCATGCATCGGTTTTAATAAACCTGCAAGTAGTGCGAGCAATGTCGATTTACCCGCACCAGACGCACCACAAATTGCGGTGATCGGCGCTTTAAAGCTGCCTTGCATGTTCAATACAAAGCGAGGTTGTTCTTGATGAGTGCTACGCCTTGCGTATAAATCAAATGAAAGGTGATTAGGCATCGCGATAACCCAAACGTTGTTGGCTACGACGTGCAAGCCATTGACTGGCCCAGAGGGTGAGAAGGGCAACCGTGACGGATAAAATCACCAAACGTAATGCTAATGTTTCACCATCGGGCGATTGGATTGCAGCGTAAATGGCTAGAGGCAACGTCCGTGTCTCTCCATCAATATTACCCACAAATGTAATCGTTGCACCAAACTCACCTAAGCTGCGCCCAAAGGCCAAGACTGCGCCCATTAAGATGGCAGGCATACATAGCGGTAGGGTAATGGTCATAAACGCATGCCAAGGACTTGCACCCAATGTTTGCGCGGCTTGTTCTAAGCGAACATCGACGTTTTGTAGTGCCAAACGAATCGGTTGCACAAAGAGCGGTAAGCTCATGAGCCAAGAGGCGAGAACCGCACCAGTCCAATGAAAGGCGAGTTGAATGCCAAAGGGATGGAGAAATTGCCCAATCCAACCATTACGTCCAAACATAATCAGGAGTAAGTAACCGAGAACAACAGGTGGCAGAATCATGGGCATATAAACAAAGGCTTCAAGCAATGACTTACCCCAAAAATTACGCCGTGCGAGTACCCATGCAATTGAAATCGCAGGGATCGCGCCAAGTAGCGTGCACCAAAAAGCCACTTTGAGCGAAAGCCACAAAGCACGCATTTCAGTTGGGGTGAGGCCTGACAACAGCCCGTTGAAGAAATCAGTCATTAATGTTTATTTGCCCAAGTCCATTTGTATGAAAATATTTTGATACAGTTATTGTAGATATTGCCAGAATTGACGGCTATATGCGCGTGATTGTGTTTGATTTTCTGTAATTTTTAGCTATTAAAAATAATGCTTGTCTCCTTCCCTTCAAGGGGACGGTTGGGATGGGGATGGTTTTGCCGCTAAAATCAAAAGCACCCCCATCTAAATCTTCCCCCTCAGGGGAGGACTTCACAGCCAAGAGCTGATATGAAAGTTTTGCCATTGTTTAGTCGAATAATAGCTTTAGTCGAACAAGACACTAGAGCCGAATTGCAAAC
>CAYJUB010000131.1:3716-6380 GCA_964373145.1 uncultured Moraxellaceae bacterium | reverse complement strand
TCTTTCAACAGCCGGTCGGATTCGTGGCGATGCGTGGCACGATTGCACTATCGGGAATGATCATGCGTAACTCATTGATCTTAATTGATCAAATCGAGCAAGACATTCGTGCAGGGCGTTCATCGTGGGATGCGATTATTGAAGCGACCGTGCGTCGATTGCGACCCATCGTCCTCACCGCCCTTGCTGCTGTACTTGCCATGATACCGCTGACCCGTAGCGTGTTCTTTGGCCCAATGGCAGTTGCGATTATGGGTGGATTGATTGTTGCCACTGTCTTAACTCTCCTATTCTTGCCTGCACTGTATGCGGCCTGGTTTAGAGTAAAAAAAGAGGCTCCATAAACGCTCCGAAGCATGCATGACAATAAAATAATACCTTGCTTCGGCAGGGTATTTTTATTTCAACGAGCGACCCAAACCATCCGACTGACTCAAAATAAATATTTAGTGAACCAGTTATCACATATTGCCGATTAACCGGAAGGCTTGTAGACTCGAAATACAGCGTATGACAGGATGTCGTACAATAAATAGACTAAATTACTGCGTAAACTCATGCCATATGGCGCGTTTAAACACGATTTTAGTTTTGCATCTCATGGAGAGAAGGATGCCAACAGAAATAGAGCGATCGAATATTTTTGGATTTCTCGTCGAGCCAGAACCTGTCCTCATCAAAAAATGGGACGATCTACGTTTCTTTTGTTCACTCATGTTTATCATGCCCGCACTGGTCGGCGTCTCTCATTGGGTTTGGGACTATGTGACAGACCCCATAGGCGCACAAAATACGATCTGGTTACGACTACTCTTCCTCTCCAGCCTCGCATTTCCTTTTGCCTTTCAATATATTAAAAACAGACACTTTCTGACCTTTGCTTCAGTCGTATTCGGCCTCATTGGGCTTTTCGTTTACGTGTTGATCCTGAACCGAATCCAAAATGGCATGACTTATGGGATTGGCGGTTTTACCTTCTTTTTATTTATTCCCCTACTGATGTTCCAAGGCTTCTCCGTCCGCGTTAATATTTTCAGCACCTTTATTTATGCTGCATTTCCGCAACTACTGGGGCTGGTTGGGATTTCAGAAGGTTTCCAGCATGCACAATATGCCGTATTAATCTGGCCCGCAGCCCTGGCGATGATGCTGGCACACTATGCCTTTGCTCACAATTATCGAATCCGTTACGAATCAGAAGTCAGCCTTGAACGCATATCCAACACAGATCCGTTAACAGGAGTCAGCAATCGTCGACACTTCATGACGACTATTCGCAAAGAAATCGTACGCAGTCAGCGCTTTACCCACCCCATTTCATTAATTGTGATGGATATTGATCACTTTAAAGAAATTAATGACACGTACGGACATGCAGCAGGAGATGCGGCAATTTGTGTATTGGCCAATACCTGCAGAACCATGGCACGTCAAATTGACATTGTCGCTCGATTGGGCGGGGATGAATTTGCGGTATTGCTTCTCGAAGTCGATTTAGAAAATGCTTTAACAATCGCAGAACGTATTCGAAGTGCGGTGAGTAAGACACCAATTACAGGTTTTGGATCGCAGGAAATTTACTTCACGATTAGCAGTGGTGTTGCAGAACAACCCGCAGACAACATCTCGGAAGAATGGCTCATGGAGCGCGCAGATGCCGCGATGTATCAGGCAAAAGTCGCCGGAAAAAACCGCACCATGGCTTCAGCACCGCTTAGCTCTAAGCAATTAGCCAAAGAAAGCGCATTTTAAATTTTATTTATTAATCTTAAGGATAACTTTTTGCAAGATTTTTGAATTTAATGATCCGCACCTGTCGGACATCGGGATTCCCAACGGGGACGTTGGGAACCAGCCCCCTGCGCTTGCATATTTATGAGCTAGACAAATTAAATTGGACTAAATCTTTTCTCATCTCAGAAAAGTAATCCAATAAGGCATCATGTCCTTTTTCTAACCATATCTTATGCTCTTGATAAGAAATAAAAACAACTAGTAGAAACTTATAACTTACAGAGTTAATTGGGAAGTTCTCTGGTAAATAATCAAGTAGATGAGAAGTTTCTATTGGCAATAAAATAACCCCACTAATATTACTCTGCTCTAACTCAGCTGCTTTAAATAATTGAACATTTCCCAACAATACTTCTAATTCGCTATTAATATCCTCTAAATTTGCTAAAATTTTTCTAATAATTGAGCTATCTCCATCGGAAGCTGTAATAAAAACATTAGTTGTATCCACAGGTAAAGAGAAAACAACTGAAATTGTCGGATCGACTTCAGTAACAGCTACCGCTTGATAGCGTTTAACATTATCTTCACGCTCAAAATAAAATATTTCACACTCGTCTCGAATTAATGGCGAGGCTAATACTTCTTGCACTATTGATGCTTGTACAGATCTATTAGACTCTGTCATTTTTCACTCCATTTAAAGCAAGCGTAGGATGATGGTATGACTTCAACCCATCAATCAGCATCCGAATCCACGCCTGCATCACCACCTCAATTCAGTACAGCCTAGCCCACAGCCATTAAATAATTGCTAGTTCCCAACGTCCCGTTGGGAATCCATATATCTGATTCGCAGCAACAAGCCTTCACTCAAATTTTATTTATTAATCTTAAGGATAACTTTTTGCAAGATTTTTGAATTTAATG
>CAYJUB010000131.1:0-3616 GCA_964373145.1 uncultured Moraxellaceae bacterium | reverse complement strand
ATCCACCCCTGTCGTACATAGGGATTCCCAACGGGGACGTTGGGAACCAGACAATTAGAAAAACAAAGTGCTCTTCAAATAATCACCCAACAAAAAAGCCCTAAAGCTTATCGCTTTAGGACTTTGGTTAGCACACTAACCTAATTTAGCCTCTAACTTCTCAATCGGCTTCACCGTCATTGAGAAAAATTTGTGCCAGAAATTAGCCTGCTTAACTTCTATCGTGTACCAAAGTAGCCACGAGATCAATAATGGATAAATCACCCAAGCATTTGAGGGATCAGCAAACTGACTTAAGAACAAATAGCCAAAATATGCATGAATCAAATACAAGGGATAAGTCATTCCGCCCAAATCTTTAGCGAAAGGAAGATTAATCTCACGATACCGATCAACATTTAACACGGTAAAGAAAATAAGGATCGCTGAATAAATAGAAGCAACAACGAAGAGATTATGTTCTTTCTGAACACTAAGCGCATACGTGTGATAAAAGCCAACCATGGATGAAACAATGAGAACAAAAAGTGCTACTTTTCTAGAGATATTGCCATTTTTGATCAGCGCAAACATTGCACCAATGACGAAAAAAATGAAGTACATATTAAATATTAGAAAAGTCTTTCCAATTAAGCTACAAGCGATGATTAAGAAAGGCCATGCAACCAAAAAAGCTAATAATTTTTTAAAATTACCGAACAACAAAATTGCGAAAACGAGACCATAAAAGATAATTTCATAAAACAAGGTCCAATAAACACCATCCACATCTGAAACACCAACAAAGTTTTGGAGCATAGTGAAATTGACAAGAATTTGTTTAGTTGTCACCGTAATTGATGTATCCGCTCCCCATAAGTAAATGAAGAACGCTGTAAAAATGATTGCAAACCAGTACGTTGGATAAAGACGTTTCAGCCTTGATTTCAGAAATGCCGCAGCGCCTTTATCTTTTAAAGAAAAGAAAATGACATAACCACTGATAATAAAGAAGAATTGAACACCAAAATGGCCGTAACTTGCGATGTCTGCAAACCACGTATGCTCTAATGTTGAAATCTTTCCATTTGTAATGCCATTATAAAAATAATGAAAGAAAACAACTGATAAGGCTGCAATAAATCGACCATAATCAAGTAAAGCTAATCTATGCATAATCTTAAAACCTATTATTTTTCAGCCAGCAGTATAATTCAAATCAATGAAGTAGCCATTAAATATCCATTTCAGCGCAAACCATGAAGGCAAAATGATCTGACAATAACCCATAAAAAAAACCCTAAAGCATACGCTCTAGGGCTTTTTCTACCGCGAGCGGTAGTAACACATATATGGTGCGCTGGGAGGGAGTCGAACCCCCGACCCTCAAGTTCGTAGCCTGATGCTCTATCCAGCTGAGCTACCAGCGCAAAATGCACACAACTTTCGTTGTAAGCGTACAACACAATGTTGTTCTAAATCAATTACATCACTTAGCGCGATGAAACCCAACTTAGTAACACTGCATCGAGGTGGCGTATTCTACAGAAGTTCTACACATTACGTCAACTCTTTTTGTATTTTATTTTTCAATTTCAAAATTAAATCAGATCGAAACTAAAAAACACTCTACAAAATATAATGGCGGTGAGGGAGGGATTCGAACCCTCGGTAGGGGTTAACCTACTCTCCCTTAGCAGGGGAGTACCTTAAGCCACTCGGCCACCTCACCACGAGGCGGTCATATTACAAAAACAAAAGCAGAATCACAAGACTAATTATCATAAATATCGATGACAGCTCACGAATTCGCCATTTCACCAAACTAAACCAATTGATCCAAACAACAATTTGGCGGATTTTCTACAATTTCAACCTGATGAAATGACGAAATATTCGGCTTTACTTCTTGGCGCTCACATCATCCAATAAATCATTTTCTTCAGCAACACGTTGTTTATTATCTGCTTTATAATAGTCAGCAGACTGCTTCTCAACTTCTGTAGTTGGGGTCGCAGACACTTCTGACGCCTCTGTTTGCTCTACAGCGCTTGCCTCTAACTCAGTCCCTTCGGTTTTTTGCTTGCTACATGCTGTCGCACCAAATAGAACTGTTAACGCAAGCACACCCACTTGTAGCAGACGATATTGACTCAGATTCACCTTTCGCACTCCTTGTAACCTATCGAGACATGAAATCATTTAGAATGATATTCACTGATAATTTAAAGACCAATTGAAAACGGACCAGTTTTTATACAGGTGTATGGATAATAGCATTACTTACTTTCACTTTTCCAACAGAATAACAGAGTGACTACATTGTTCAATTGCTCATCTGTTGTACAGAATCCATCACTCACCCATGGCGTATCACTCATGTCTCGATCAACATCAATGCCTACAGCATCCATTCAAAGGATGCTATTGCCGATCTTATTGGGTGTTTTGATTTTCTTTAGCTTCTTGGTTTTTAAAATTTTTCTGGTGCCCGTCGCTTGGGCTGCGGTGTTGGTTTACGTCACTTGGCCACTCTATCAATGGACACTACACAAGCTGTCAGGCCGTGAAAATACCGCTGCAGGAATTGTCACAATCGGTTTAATGGTGATGGTCGGTGTACCGATTGGATGGGGAATTCTGGCACTCGAACATCAACTGGTCTATTGGTACCATCTCTTTCACAACCAGCTCAATGCGGGTGAATTAGTATTGCCACCTTCTTTACAGCACGTGCCATGGGTTGGCAGTTATTTACAAGACTTAGTTGCACAACTCAATGATGATCCGAGCGCCCTTGAAGCTCAAATGCGGAGTGTTCTCCATGAACAAATCGGCAAAGGTGCTCGTTTAGTCGGCAATGTCGCTGAGCATCTTGCCTCCTTTGGATTTTGTTTGCTCACCATGTTTTTCTTTTATAAAGACGGTGCGAAAATCATGGTGCAGATTAAATCTGCGCTCGAACGCATTATCGGTCGTCGCGGCGATCATTACCTTGCAGCGATTGCAGTCACGACGCGCGCAGTGGTGTATGGCAACGTGATGACTGCAGTGGCACAAGGGGTATTGGCGGGTATCGGCTATAGCATCGCAGGTGTGCCTGGCGCACTGGTTTTTGCAATCATCACTGCATTGTTAGCCATGATTCCTTTCGCCTCACCGATTGCGTGGGGTTTAGCGGTGGCATGGCTTGCCTTGACTGGATTTCCACTGGAAGCTGCGTGTCTTGCGATTTGGGCGGGTATTGTCATCTTTGTGATTGATAATATTTTCCGTCCAATGGTGATTTCGAGCGCGACTGAGATTCCGTTTCTCGTGGTGTTATTTGGCGTGCTGGGTGGCTTAACCGCATTTGGCATGATTGGGCTGTTTATTGGCCCAGTGATTTTAGCCATGTTGTTGGCCGTGTGGCATGAATGGTTGACGCATGAACGCGAGCAAAGTGATGTCACGCGCTCTTTGCACGAAATCACATCAACAGAAACAGAGTCAGACACTCCGACATCTTAACTGTTTCACCGAACACGTATAAAAAAAGCCCAAATCATTTCGACTTGGGCTTTTTTAGATCATGTGTACTTGATCAAATCTGGTGCGGATGAGAGGACTTGATCGTCGACGATTTTACTCGGCTATA
>CAYJUB010000130.1:0-6393 GCA_964373145.1 uncultured Moraxellaceae bacterium | reverse complement strand
AAGAGAAACGCACCTTCAACCAATCGGGTCGCCAAGGAGTACACCCCTAACTGTACACTGCCCAGAAAATGCGGAATCACGAACTGATCTGTCCGTAAATACAGCATAGCAACCGCTCCCGACACCCAGAGCGGCAGCGACTCTTTCATCAAACCCACGAAACTGATGCCGCGAAGAGAGTACGACAGGATTCTTTTATAGATCAAATAAATGAAAGGAAGCAGACACGTGTAAACCGACTCTACAAAAAACACATAACCCAGCATGCGCACTGGATGATCGTAGCCAATGGCAATACACTTCACAACTGAGAAAATTAAAGTTCCACAAAACAGGAACTTAAATATAAAGTTACCGCGTGCTTCGGCCTCAAATTTTGCATGGGCAATCGAGAAAGAGTTAATTAAAATCGCGTATAAATAAAAATCAAAATCAGGATTTGGAAAAAAATATTTGAGGACCACAATCGCAGATAACGCTAATCCCACTTTAATCGCCAGTATCGGGAAGACAATGCCGTCTTTTTGCCCCTCACGGCTCAACTCCATAATTTTTTTTACCGCAATTTCATTAAATCCGCCAGAAGCAAAAACAATCGCAACTGAAATAATACCAATATAGTAGTTATATACCCCAAAGGTATGCGGACCCAGCATCTTTGCAATATATGAAAAAACAAAAACATTGATCAGCAATCGACTGATTTTTTCAAACATCAAAAAACGACTGCTACTTAGAAAACTTTTCGTCATGTTATTAGGGTCATCATATGGATCATTTTGCGCTTATTTGAGCAACACTCGTCAACCCACTGGTTTACAAGCGGCACTCATTTATCACGTATTGATTGGCAGTCAAAGTCTAAACCACGGTTGGTCGCTATATTATGACTCATCAAAGCCAACAATTGGTGCAATTTTCACACATCATTATACTTTTGTGACATGACGAAATGGCTAAGTCACGCTGTATCGATCAAGGATTGAAATCGACTGATACCACTCAATGCCTGACACTGCAACAACCTCCGATGAAAACAACAAAGAGCCAATCACCGACAAACACTCCGTTACAGGCATAAAAAAACTGATGCAGCGTCGACTACATCAGTTTTGGTGAATCAATCAATGCGATTACTTAGTGGCACGATACTGATAGGCATATTGATAACCGTAAGCAGTGCCGTTTGCAATGACATCGTTAAAGACGACACCTTGTACGGACGCACCCGCTTGAGAGAGGCGTGCCAGCGTCAGCTCAAGTTCTCTCATATGCGTCTCTCCATAACGGACAACGACCAACGCCATACCTGCGACACGCGCAATAATCGCGCCGTCGGTAGCAGCCAAGATCGGTGGCGAGTCAATAATGACATAATCGTATTTCTGCGATAACTCATTCATTAAGTCTTGGAATCTTTCTGTCAGGAGTAACTCCGCTGGATTCAGCGGCGTCGTTCCTTTCGATATAAAATCAAGCCCATCAACGCTCGTACTCGTACAGACTTCATCTAACGCGTACTGATCGCCGATCAAATAATCAGCTAAGCCAAGATTTTTATCGATATTTAAGTAACTGCCCAAATGACCACGACGCATATCGGCATCGACCAGTACCACTGACTTGCCCATCTGCGCAAAAACAGCCGCGAAATTGACCGAAATAAACGACTTACCAATACCTGGAGCAGGTCCTGTAATAAGAATGATGTTGTTATAATCTTTTGCTGCAGAAAAATGCACCTGCGTTCTCAAGCTTCTGAGACTTTCTACCGCTAAATCTTCTGGATCTTCCAGTGCCAGCAAGCCTTTCTTCTTATTCACGCCAAGAAAGAGCTTACGCTGAGACAATGAACGCGGCACAGTCGCCAGTACAGACAACCCTGTTTGAGCCTCGATCTGATCAGAGTCTTTAACACCCGAATAAATAAAGGACTTCAGCACCATCAAAACTGCACTGATCACTAATCCAGCAAATACAGAGAGCAATAAAATTAAGCTCTTCCGTGGCTTAATAGGATTAGCCGATTTAAGGGCCTGATCCAGGATGCGCACATTGGCAACCTTACTCGCCTTCACCACTTTCAACTGCTCATAACTATTGAGCAAGCTGGTATACAGCACGGTATTGACTTGCACATCACGATATAACTGTAGGTATTGGCGTTGTAACTCGGGAATACCCACCACACGCTGCTCTAGTTCCTTGGCATCTTGATCGATGGCATCGACCTGCGCCTTGATTTGACCAATCAATGGGAAACTTGAGGTGTACTTTTGACTCAGCATCACATTTTGCTGTTCTAACTCTATTTTCTTGGTTTTCAGGGCAACACTTTGCTCTAACAACAACTCTGCCTCTTTAGTTGGATCAATCGTATTGTTTTTTTCACGGAACTTGTTGTAGAGACTTTCAGAGGTCTCAAGTTGTGATCTCAACTTAGGCAGTTGCTTTTCCAAGAATACCAGCGTGCTTTGGGTTTCCTCAGTACGACTTAAGACATTCTTTTCCAAATAGACGCGCATAATTTCATATATAGTCTGCACAAGGTAATTACGATCTGCACCTTGATACACCAAAGATAAAATCCCAGTTTGCTTACCGTTTTCAGAAATGAATAAATTATCATTTAAATTTTGGACGGATCGAAGCAAACTCTTTTTGCTTAAATAAATTGAAGCAAGATCGGTATTATCCGTCTGGCTTTGAATGAGTAATTGTAATGCACTCGCGCCGACAGGCACGGTCAACAACTGCCCAACAACCCCTTTCATCACTGATTGATCAGCAAATCCTGGAACATCCGTATTCAGCAGCGTTAAGGTATAGCGATCCTTTGCAACAAATTTCAGTTCAAACGAATGATCTACCAGAACTTCAGGCACTTCGAATTTTGAAATTAGAAAAGAATGACCATTGATCGAGTAGCCCACACCCTCTTTTTCGTAGGAAACTTTCTGTTTCACTGGGTTCATTAAACGTTGATACCAACGGTCATAATCGCTCGACACACCGACATCTAGGTTCAGATTTCGAACAACCTGCCCTAATACAAAACGTGATTTCAACAACTGAATTTCGGTATCCGCTGGTGACTTCACATCGACCAGACCCGTTAAACCATTACCACTTAGCAACCCAGCAGTCGAACTTTGGCTGTTTTCAATCTGAACTAAACCATCCACTGAATAGATTGTCGGGGTCATGCGCAAATAAAGCACTGCCAGCGACAAGGTCGTCATGACACACAAAACCATCAATTTCCACTGACTCAGAATGGTGCGAAACATCTCACCCAGATCGATCGCCTCGCGGTCACTTACATGTTGCTGATTTACGGCCGTCATACTTTACTCAACATTTAATAAATATCACTGATCGAAATTCTATTAATGAAATCTAATCAACTTACATTCTGTTTGATACTACACCCACATTGCCATTCATAGATGAACTTATGCTACAAGTGTAAACCCCAAGCACTGACACCTTCCTGCACCAAATCTTTTGCCGAAACAAACTCAGCTTTGCCTTTTCGATAAGGGTCTGGAATATTTTTGTTGCTCCAATGACAAAGCCTAAACACTTTACCTTTGGCAAAACCCCATCGCTCTTCGATCTCTTTCACTTGTTGCGTGGTCATCGCAAACACAATATCGGCCCGAATCATCATTGCAGCATCGAGACGCTGCGCGACATGAGACGTGATATCCACACCCATTTCCTGCATACACTCAACTGCCATGGGATCAGCAGAATGCCCAACCAACGCTTCCAAACCTGCTGAAAAGACCGTTTTATTCGGCAAAGCCTCCTTTAGCAAAGCTTCTGCCATCGGGCTGCGACAAATATTGCCGATACATACGACTAATATATTCTGAAAACTCATAAGTAAAACCTTGACACTCTGTCGCTTAATTACGTCCAGCCGCAGCTAAAGTACCCACGCCTTGTGCTGATGGTAAAAGCAGATTCAGCACACGACTCCAACGCGCCAAGCCTGAAGCATCGACATACACAATATCATTTGGCTGCATTTTAAATCGGTCTGCCAACGCCAAATTTGCAATCGTTGATAAGTCAACATGGTAGATATTGGTTAAATTATTTTTTGCATTATCACGAACGACATAGACTTGTGTCCGATCTGAACTGAGTGGATTAATCCCTCGCCCTTCACCAATCGCATTGGCTAAGCTCATGCCTTGATCAGGAATCACCAGTGGACTAGGAATACCTGTCTCGCCCAGCATATAGAGTTTTCTATTTTCTTTAGAATACACATGAACACCATCCCCTTCTTTTAAAAGAATTTTACTTGGGGACAAGTTGTTTTTTTGCAGATCCATCAGGTTTAAAGAATAACTTTTGCCATTTCTGGTGAGAAGAATATTATTCATATCCGCTGTATCAAGCGCACCGCCTGCATTGGATAACGCACTCAGGATATTTTGCGGCTGATTTGAAATCGAGAATTGTCCCGGCGCTTTGACTGCGCCATCGACATAAAATTTACGACCTGCATATTGAAGCACAGTGACTTGTGCATCAGGTTGCTTTAAATACGTACTCAGACGCGCGCGCAACTTGGCAGAAAAGTCCTCTAAAGACTCCCCAGCCGCTTTCACTCTTCCAACCAATGGAAACGAAATATAACCCTGCTGATCAACTGCAAAACCGCTGGTTTGGGTCAGCGTCGGAGGGGTGATCTCAGGATTCGCCCATAAATTGATGGCGAGGACATCACCCGGTGCTAGTAGATAAACAGGATGTGTTTTTTGTGCAAATAAGGACAACGCTTCTTGTACGTTATTTTGACTTTTCGTCACTGGAATATTATTTGCTGTGATTGTTTCGACTTGAATATTCAAACCTTTTTCTGTAATAACTTGACCTGACGGAGGCAAGTCGCCCACGCGCATCCCTGGCGCAAACATACAGGCAGATAAAAATGATACAGATACCGAAATGGCTATGTACTTTGTCAATTGCAACATATTTTACATACCCCAAAACTCAAGCGACATTCATTAAAAGCAAAAAAATAACTAACTAGCTAATCATGCTTGCAATTTTATATATAAAATGAGAACTACTATGCTATTACTGAAAACCATTACGATTATTATGTCATAAAGTTAGCAAAAAGCCCAGAATCCGTAGTTCTCACGGGTCGAAGTATGATCTCGCGAAAGGACAAGAGAAGCAAACCTTAATCGGTAATAGTTACAATACACGAACCATTATCGATTAAAAATACTTCAAAACCCAAAGTGCCAACCCTGCTGTAAAACCTATATTGATTAACCGAGCACCAATCCTGATCAGGCGTAGAATTTCTGGTTCCCAACGTCTCGCTGGGAACCCATATATCTGATTAACATCAATAAGCCGCCACTCAATTTCTATTTATTAATCTTATTGACAACTTTTTGCAAGATTTCTTGAATTTAATGATCCGCACCTGTCGAATATCAGAATTCCCAACGAGGACGTTGGGAACCAGACAATCAATGTTCGGCCATATCTATGACTGGAATTTTATTATCTACAGTTTGCTTAACCTCAGATACTCCAGAAAACATGATGGATGTGAGCCTTTCATCTCGATCAAATATGATGCTAATTTCTTTATTTTTTAGATGCCCTGATTCGTCTAATTCTCTTTGAAAAAAATAAGTCATTATATAATGGCTGGGCGGCTTATCCAGAGACTTATTTGGTGCTGCATAATATGCATCAGGTTCATAGCCGATATCTTTCACCACATCACTACTGACTTCACTTAACTTCAATTTCTTCAAACCACCCACAATAAAGTTTTTTCTATGCATATCTATAATTGATATAACTCGCGCTTGATCTTGCTTCAAAGGATACTTATTTTTATGCTGCTCGTGAGCAGTACTATATGAGCACCCACAAAAAAGTAGCATAAAAACAATCATAGCTGGAACATTCTGTTTACACATCACCACAAGCTCCCGCTCAGCATATTATTAGTAAATAGTAAAGTTCATATTATTTTGCTGATATATTCTATTTCTGGTTCCCAACGTCTCGTTGGGAATCCATATCTCTGATTAACATCAATAAGCCGCCACTCAATTTCTATTTATTAATCTTATTGACAACTTTTTGCAAGATTTCTTGAATTTAATGATCCGCACCTGTCGAATATCGGAATTCCCAACGAGGACGTTGGGAACCAGACATGGTGGCTACACCTCAGACCCAGCTCCCACCATGGTCAAATGCATACAACCACAAACAACAAAAAACCCAGAAGCATTTCTGCTTCTGGGTTTTGACCTGTACTGGACTACAGGGGACAACGATTTGGCGGTGAGAGAGGGATTCGAACCCTCGATACGGTATTAGCGCATACACACT
>CAYJUB010000129.1:0-6456 GCA_964373145.1 uncultured Moraxellaceae bacterium | reverse complement strand
TCTGGCGAGTTTGAAAGCGGGTTAATTTCTATACTCTGATGAATAAGTAAAAAGCCCTGATTTCAGGGCTTTTTTATTCGAAGCTAGGTTACTGATTTAAAGCCAATAAAAAACGCCCAATAAAGGACGTTTTTTGCAACTCAAGCAAATATTATGCTTTTACGAGTGCTTTGATATGACCATTCAAACGGCTCTTGTGACGAGCAGCTTTATTCTTGTGAATAATGCCTTTGTCAGCCATACGATCAATCACAGGAACTGCAAGCTTGTAAGCTGCAGTAGCTGTTGCGTGTTCGCCAGTAGCGATCGCATTGATTACTTTCTTGATGTATGTGCGAACCATTGAACGTAGGCTAGCGTTGTGTTGACGTTGTTTAACGTTTTGACGTGCACGTTTGCGAGCTTGGGCTGAATTTGCCACTCAAGCGACTCCTTTAGATGTATAGGGTAATTGACTTCATCACAATTAAAACAAGCAATAAAGCCGCTTAAATGTGCCAATAGTTCAAATTAAGGCGCGAATTATGCCGCGTTGCAGATATAAAATCAAGTTAAACGCTTCGTTAATTTACGCGGATTCTATATTTTTACAAAATCACGCATATTCGCTTTGCTTTCTTCTCACTAAATAAGTGTGAAACCAGCTAGCATACGGGTCTTGATGAAGTTAAGAAAATCGCTGACAAAATAGAGGATGTTATTGTGAACAACATTACAGAAAACGAAATTTTGCCGATAGCGGTTGTCATTGGTGCAACAGGATTGGTTGGGCGTCAGTTGATCCAGCAATTGTCGGCATCAGGGCGTTATGGCATCATCTATGCAGTTGTTCGTAAACAATTTGAATTGGATGCTTCGACAGCGGCCTTATTGACCTGGATCGAGATTCCTGATTTTACTCAGCTTAAAAATGAGCTGCAAAAATATGATTTTAAAGATGCCGATGTGTTTAGTACTTTAGGGTCAACACTCAAACAGGCGGGAAGTAAATCGGCGTTTTATCAAATCGACCATGATTATAATCTGGCGTTTGCTCAAGTGACTCAGCAGCAAGGTGCGAGACATCTGTTGTTCGTTTCAGCGCTGGGTGCGGATACGGGGTCATTGATTTATTATAATCGGGTGAAAGGTGAGCTAGAGCGTGATGTCCAGTATTTGAATTTTGAGCATTGTTCAGTTTTTCGTCCATCACTATTGTTGGGTGAACGTCCTAGTGCTCGCTTCCTTGAGGATGCTGCGCAAAATTTCTTTCAATGGGGGCAGGGTCTTTTGCCAAAGACTTTTTATGCGCGCCCCATTACTGCAGCGCAAGTGGCATGGTCAATGTATCAAGTCGCAGTATTGAAAGCGAAAGTAGTAACTCAAGATCAGATTACGAATCCAGTTTATTCACCTGAACGTTCAGATGCAGCTCATGTTGAAATTTACTCCAACAAAATGATGTTGGAAATGTCGTGATTCGATGTTGTGTTGTTTGATTCTTAATGTATCTATATAAGAGCATTATTCTCAATGTTAATGATCGTTTTATTGGAGAGAGTTGAAGTGTTCTCCTGCTTTTTAGGGCAGATACTGAGGTCTGCCTACGATTCATTTATTTTCATTGGCGAGTATCAAACGCCAACTGAAATTTAAACTTAAGCATATATTTAATCCATTTTTGCTATTGCTAAGGAGCGTCAGTCATGACAATTGCCCAAACAGTCCCTTTTGTAACCTGTGATTTATTGGATGATCATCCTGATACGCAAGTCTGCAGTCCTTCGATAGATGGTAAGTCTTTCCGTAACTTTGGTGGAAGAAAAGCATTCGGTGGTGAGATAGTCACGGTTAAATGCTTCGAAGATAACTCGCGAGTCAAAGAGTTGCTTGCCACAGAGGGCACAGGTAAAGTGTTGGTCGTCGATGGCGGTGCGTCGATGCGCTGTGCGTTGCTCGGTGATTTGATTGGTGAAAGTGCGGTGAAGAATCATTGGGCTGGTGTGATTGTCTATGGCTGTGTACGTGATGTGGATGCGTTGGCAACACTTGATTTGGGTGTGCAAGCCTTGGCGAGTATCCCACAAAAGAGCAATCGCAAAGGTTTAGGCGAAATCAATATCGCCTTGGATTTTGGTGGTTTACTGATTGAATCTGGTATGTTTGTTTATGCCGACAATAATGGCATTTTGGTATCCGATGTTTCGCTCATCAACGATGCGCCATAACCCATAGTTAACATTGAATTAGGAATTATAAAGTGCATAATATTAAAGTTTTACAATCGGTTATCGGTACATTGCTTGAAGGTGGACGCGGTGTCACTGGGACAGCAACGCCGATGCAGCCTGAGAAAGCCATCCAGTTATACGATATGGAAGGTTGCCCTTTTTGTCGTCGTGTCCGTGAAGTATTGACGATGCTAAATTTGGATTTTGAAGTTTATCCATGTCCAAAAAATGGCACACGCTTCCGTCCTGTTGCAGAAGAGATTATTAAATCAATCGGTGGATCTGTGAGTTTTCCATTAATGGTTGATCAAAATACTGGCGAGAAGCTGCAAGAGTCACAAGCGATTATTGATTATCTATTCAAAAATTATGGCAAATCGGGTAAGACACCCGCTAAATGGAAAAACTTATCGAAGCAACCGATTGCAGGTACTTTGGTCAGTGGTGCGCGGTTGATGCGTGGACTGAACGCTGATTCAACCAATTCAAATAAAGCGGCACCTGCAAAGTTGTTGCATTTATGGAGTTTTGAGGCGAGTCCATATACACGTCTAGTACGTGAACGTCTTTGTGAGCTTGAGTTGCCTTATGTTCTGCATAATGTGGCAAAAGAACGTTGGCAGGATATGGGGCCCGCGGTATTTCGTGCGAAACCAGGTCCGTATGTGCCATTAGCCGGTGGCAAGCGTGAAAAAGAGCTATCAAATATGCAAGGACGACTGCAAGTTCCTTATTTGGTCGATGATAATACCGGTGTGCAGATGTTTGAATCCAAAGATATTATTCAATATCTCAATCGCACTTATGGCTAAGTTGTAAAGCCTACGCCGTATAGCGTCTATTTTATGAGATAAAATCGACGCTATACGCATGTTTTCCCTTGCACTTCTTCGATCAGTCACCATAATACATACAGGCTCGCCCAGACAAATATTTGTCTTAGATGTGATGCGGTTTTTGGTGTGAGTGGTACACGCAGTTTTGTGAAGGATATTTAATAATGTCGCGGTTTGCGGCACGTTGGTATAGCTGATTTTGAACGATTGTTTTACAGCGGTTATGATCGCTTGAGTGATAGTTTTAGTCAAAATTTATTTAAAGTCATTTATTTAGAGTCGATAGTCAATGTTAGCTAGTATGGTCGGTGGCATTTTTGGCACCAAGAATGAACGTGAACTGAAACGGATGCGTAAAAGCGTCGAAGCCATTAATGCTTTTGAGCCAACGATTTCGGCACTGAGTGATGCTGAAATTGCAGCAAAAACCATAGAGTTTAAGAAACGTTATCAGGAAGGCGCGACTTTAGATAGCTTGTTGCCTGAAGCATTTGCGGTGTGCCGTGAGGCGAGTAAGCGTTCGCTCGGTATGCGTCATTATGATGTGCAGTTGATTGGTGGGATTACCTTGCATGAAGGTCGTATCGCTGAAATGCGTACGGGTGAAGGTAAAACCCTGATGGCGACGTTGGCATGTTATCTGAACGCAATCAGCGATTCAGGTGTGCATGTCATTACGGTGAATGATTACTTGGCAGCTCGTGACGCGGAATTAAACCGTCCATTGTTTGAGTTTTTGGGTTTGACTGTTGGCGTGATTCGCTCGATGCAAGCGCCAAGTGACAAACACGATGCCTATAATGCAGACATTACTTACGGCACCAACAACGAATTTGGTTTCGATTACCTGCGTGACAACATGGTGTTTACGCCAGAAGAAAAGAAACAGCGCGGCTTAAACTACGCCATCATCGATGAAGTGGATTCGATCCTGATTGATGAGGCGCGTACGCCTTTGATCATTTCTGGTCAAAGCGACGATTCTTCAAAACTCTATGAAATGATCAACAAGCTCGCACCTGAGTTAACCCGTCAGAAAGAAGAAAAAGTGGCTGACGGTGGGCATTTCTGGATTGATGAAAAGCAACGTAGCATTGACATGACCGAAGCGGGTTATGAATATGTAGAGAAGCGTTTAACCGAAATGGGCCTGCTTGAAGAAGGCGACAGCTTATATTCACCAAGCAAACTGAATTTGGTTCATCATGTGAATGCTGCATTACGTGCGCATCATTTATTCCAGCTCGATGTGCATTACATTGTCAGTGAAGGCGAAATCGTCATCGTCGATGAGCATACGGGTCGTACGATGCCAGGTCGACGTTGGTCTGAAGGCTTGCATCAAGCCGCAGAAGCTAAAGAAGGTCTGAAAATTCAAAATGAAAATCAGACACTTGCAACGACAACATTTCAGAACTATTTCCGTCTGTATCATAAATTAGGTGGTATGACGGGTACTGCGGATACTGAAGCTGCTGAATTTGCACAGATTTATGCGATTGATGTGGTGGTGATTCCAACGCATAAACCAATGGTTCGTATTGATAATAATGACCTAATTTTTATCAATAAAATTGGAAAATACAAAGCCATTATTGAAGAAATTAAGCGTATTCAAAAGACTGGCGCACCCGTTCTTGTGGGTACTGCGACCATTGAAGCCAGTGAATTTTTGTCAAAAATGCTGACCGAAAGCGGCATACACCATGAGGTGTTGAACGCGAAGCAGCATGAGCGCGAAGCTTATATTATTGCTCAAGCGGGTAGTCCATCAGCAATTACAATCGCAACCAATATGGCGGGTCGTGGTACTGACATTCTGCTCGGCGGTAACTGGAAGGTTGATCTTGCGGCGATTCCAGATGCGACTGAAGCAGATGCAGAACGTCTACGCGCTGAGTGGGAAGTGAAGCACAAGCAAGTGATCGATGCAGGTGGGTTGCACATCATTGGTTCTGAGCGTCATGAATCACGTCGTATCGACAATCAGTTACGTGGTCGTTCAGGTCGTCAAGGCGATCCGGGTGTGTCACGTTTCTATCTGTCGCTTGAAGATGATTTGATGCGTATTTTCGCGGGTGATCGTGTCACGGGCATGATGCGTGCGATGGGTCTAAAAGACGACGAAGCGATTGAACATAAAATGGTGAGTCGTTCAATCGAAGGTGCACAGCGTAAAGTTGAAGCACGGAACTTCGATATTCGTAAAAACTTGCTGAAATATGATGATGTTGCGAATGAGCAACGTAAGATTATTTACGGTCAACGTGATGATGTGTTGTATGAAACAACGATTCATGACGGCATTTTGAATATGCATGATGATGTGGTGAATGGTCTGATTGATAATTTCATTCCACCAGAAAGTATTGATGATCAGTGGAATATCCCTGGTTTAGAAAATGCGTTGTCTGTTGAATTTGGTTTGAATCTTCCAGTCCAACAGTGGCTAGCGGCTGATCGTCGTTTGGATGAAGAAGGTCTGCGCAAGAAAATTTCTGAAGCGGCATTTGCGCATTACGAATCTCGTCGCACCCAAATGGGTGATGAGTCAGCCAATATGCTTGAACGTCATTTCATGTTGCAGTCGCTGGATCGTCATTGGAAAGAGCATTTGGCGGCGATGGATTATTTGCGTCAAGGTATCCATTTGCGTGGATATGCGCAGAAAAATCCTGAGCAAGAATATAAGCGTGAAGCATTTACATTGTTCCAAAACATGCTTGCTGCGATTAAATCTGAAGTGATTCAAGATTTGTCACGTATGCATGTGCCAACGGCAGAAGAGTTGGCGGAAATGGAAGCGCAACAACAGCGTGATGCTGAAGCCATGCGTTTACAGTTCCAACATTCTGAAGTCGATGGTTTGACGGGAGAAGTGTCACAAGATCCAGAGCTTCATGCACTCAATCAATCTGGTGTTCGCTTGAGTGGTTCATCGACACAAACCAATCCGTACGTTGCGATGAATATTGGTCGCAATGAAGCTTGTCCTTGTGGTTCAGGTAAGAAATATAAACATTGCCATGGTGCGCTTGCTTAAGCGTATTGATGATGTGAAAAAGACGAACCTGCGGGTTCGTTTTTTTATGGGTTTTATTTTCTTTGTGGTCTTTGAAAATATTGTGGAATAGCTCTCTGAGCTTGTCGAAGTGTGCGGGTTCTGCACATGAAGGTTGAGATGTCCACTTCGATAGGCAAAGTAGAACTTGAATTTTTGGAAATGAAAAAAGAGCAATAGCTTGGATCTTTTTGAAAAAATTTTGTTACGTGACAGGCAAAAAAATACCCCAATGAAGGGGCATCTTTTAATTCAATTTTTTTAAACAGCTGCTTTCAAACCCGCTGCTTTATCAGTACGTTCCCAACTGAAGTGCAAGCCATCTGCTGGGCGACCGAAGTGACCGTAG
>CAYJUB010000128.1:0-6465 GCA_964373145.1 uncultured Moraxellaceae bacterium | reverse complement strand
CACAACATCCAATGCCACTGCCCATTGCGCACGGATCAAAGCCGCATACGCAATATGTTCAAGAACATCCTCTGGAAGCGTCATGATCGCCTGTGCCACCACAGCACGTCCCGCATCGTCCATACTCACAGCAAGTGTCAGCATATCCCTCCATAACTCCTCACGATTCGCAGCGTCCAGCACATGCTGCATCACAGCAGGCTCAAGTAATGCTGGATGATTTGCCACGAGACGCTGCACTTCACGAGATAAACAGGCCACCACAGGCAAAATATCCTCCCACAGTCCGTCTTCCTCAGCTGCACGAATTAACCCTTCCACCACCTCCTCGCCTTGGCTTGCGGCAAGATCGCCAAGTTCGCGTTTCATCGAGTCACTGACATTTACCAACAACGCCAATAGTTTTGGCCACAAGTCGCGTTTATGAGGATCATTCACGATCAACATCGTGCGCTGAATCCGATCAAACGGCAGAACATGAATTAAATGATTAATCCGCTCTCTTGAATCGACATGAAAAATGATTTCCAGCAAATCGCCTTCGTCAGGAATCGAAGCCGCCACATCACGAACCACCTGATCAGGCAACAAACCCACAAAACGCCCAATCGTCATAAAATCACGGCGTTCCAAAAGCACCTGTGCAATGGATTCGATCTGCTTTCCTGATAATAGCTTGACCAACTCACGCGTCATGCGCGGATCAAGACCTTTGGCAATATCCGCCATAAACTCCACAGGTAAATGCCGCGCAATCGATGCCGCACGCCAAGCAGGTAGCGAACCTGCGATGCGTGTCGCGATTTGTAAACCTAACCAAAATCGCACCATCAACACCGAAATCCACATCGGCACCCACCGCACCCAAGCCGCAAACCAGCGGAACAACGCGTGTTGTTGATCGAAGACACGATCCGTCATCGCGGTACGAAAATGTCGCAAGGCTTCAGGGGGCATATTTGCCAAAAATTTAATTTGCTCAATCGGAACGGCTAACGTATCCGCCAGTTTCATGAGCTCTGCTTGACTCGCCAATCGACTCATGAAGAACTCCTTAGTCGACCTAATAGGAGCCGACGTAAAAAGCGCGGAATCGCTTGATGAAGTTCTTCGCGGAGTTTCCGATCTTCCTGCATACAGATCAACTCGACCCGTGCAGTGAGCCATGACAATTGATCTGGAGTGAGATGTGAGAATGCCGCCAGACTTTGCGGTGGGCGATGTAATTGAGTGGCAAGTAACTGTAATGCCTGCTGCACTTCAGTCAACGGTTGCGGATCGTTCGGCTTGGGTTCGTTCACATGATCTATCATGGCGACCTCGCTCAATCATTAGACTTAAACGCTCCAACTAGAAGAGCTACTGATTTAAAAGTCCGTTCTATCGTTTGAGTATGCCACTAATTTGAAAGAGTGCAATCATGTTTTCACTTGCGTTTTGATTGACCATTGACCTCTTAAAAAGAAGTGGCGGTAACAGCATAAACCTTGAAATATCACTTCTGAAGAGTTGGAACTTTCGTCGTCACCTCATCAACAGGTGTATCTTCATCAGTTGAGCCATCACCAATTAAAGAAACAGGCAGCGCACGATTTGGATCGAAGGGTGGCAATCTTGAAACCTGCTGTCTGCTCTGCCCGAATGGTACAAATTCAAAAAGAATCGATGTACTACACATCACAATAAACCCAGCCGCAAACGACCAAAATCCACTCGTGACTTTTCGATGTCCTTTTGCCACTCGGCTCTGGAAGAATTTTGTTCCAACAAAAATACCAAGCAGCACACTGACTACAAAAAATAGAATCTGCATGTCATCTCCTGATCACTTCATTATTATTTTTTGGATTTCAAAGTGGTTAGTACATAACCATATGTTTACCACTCCAAAGATAGACATACAACCTTATATAAAGAATAAAACTGATGAGCAAGATAAAATTCAGGCAACAAAAAATCCTTAGACCATGAAATCTAAGGCTTTTTTTCATTCTAGAATGGGTAATGGCGAGCTTTAACTTTAACCCTACAACCCCGTATAAAACGTCTCAATCAACTGTCGTGTCTTGACGAGTAGATGTGTAAAAACTTCGTCGCGCTCAAACAGTTTCACCTTGTAGTTCGGCAGCTCTCTGAGTTCTTCCTTACGCGGCAGTCGTTTAGTAAATTCATAATGTTCTAACACTTGTTTCATCACTTCAGGCTTGAGATTTTCTTCGGCACAGATATGTTGATAAGCCTGTTCTTTTTCAGCATCCCAAAATTCAGAAAATGCCTTTTCTACGCTTTGCCCATTAATCATCTTCGGCATATTTTCGTTAATAAATTTCTTGATCAGTTCTTGCTTGTTATGCAAAGTCACGTCACTTCCCAAAAGATCATAGACTTGTGCTTCGTATTTCTGACGTTTTTGATCATCGCCTGCATCCACAGCAAGCTGTAACAGGTTAATGATATATCCGACATTAATACGGTCGCTGTGCAATAAATCCAGTTGAAAATCAACATCATCCAAAACTGATACTTTTTCTTTGGTCGTGATCGTGCGTAGATTACGGCATAAATCTGCATACTTAGACGCAAAATTAGCAAAGTGCTGTTTATCAAGTAGCGTTTGATCTTGATCATATTCGACAAAGGTTTGCAGTTGCGCGTTATAGCGCATCACCTCGCGAAAAGCTTTGATGAATGCTAACTGTTGCTCTTCAGTCAGCAGTTCATCGACGGCTTGATAATCAGGCGTAATGCTAAACAGCTTTTGAACTGCTTGTTCATAATCCTGTTTGATCTTGTCAAAACTAGGCACCAATACAATATTTCGTGCATCTTTTTTATTCGAGAACATTGCCAACGCTTCATCTGTCGCGCGTTTTAGATTCCGAAAACAGATGATATTACCAAACGGTTTTTTATCATTAAATACTCGATTCGTCCGTGAGAAGGCTTGAATCAGACCATGATGTTTGAGGTTTTTATCGACATAGAGAGTATTAAGTGGCTTGGAATCGAAGCCTGTCAGGAACATGTTGACCACGATTAAAATATCAATTTGCTTCTGTTTGACTCGATGAGCAATATCACGGTAATAGTCATAAAAGCGATCACCTGAATTGAAGTTCATGCCAAATTTTTCATTATATTGTGCAATGTAACGATCAAGTTTATCTCGACTAGATTGATCCACGTGACTTGGAATGTCTGCGGCTTCCTCATCAATTAAGCCATTGAGGTCATCATTCGGAACTTCTTCATTGGCAGAATAGGAGAAGATGGTGGCAATGCTCAGTGGTTTAAAAAGTCGTCCCTGCTCTTCATCTTCTTTTTGTTTAGCTTTCTGTACTTTTTCAAATAATTCATAGTACTGCGTCAGAATATCGACTGAGCTGACGCAGAACATGGCGGTAAATTCACGATTACGGGTTTTGGTATCGTGATTATTAACAATATAACTGGCAATCATTTCCAGCCGTTTGGGATTGTCATAGAGTTCTTTCGTGTCTATGCCTTCGACTTTTTTATCAGATTGCTCATTCGTCACCATGCCTTTGGCGGTGTATTTACCGCGATAATCAATTTGGAACTGTAATACGTTGCGGTCACGTATCGCATCGACAATCACATAGTGATGCAAGCATTGATTAAACAAATAATCCGTGGTGAGCTTTAAGCCTGCTTTAGACTGGCTATTTTCGACTTTAATTGGTGTGCCTGTGAAGCCAAACATTTGCGCCTGATTAAAGAACTTTTTGATATTCCGATGGGTATCACCAAACTGGCTACGGTGACATTCATCAAAAACAAAGACGACTTTTTTGTCTTTTAGATATTCAATGAATTTTATATAGCGGTCGGTGCTAATCGCGCGATTGAGTTTCTGCAAGGTGGTAACAATGAGTTTGTCATGGCGTTGGTCGAGTTGTTTGACCAGAGTATGCGTGCTGTCGGTGCTATCAACACTTTCGGCTTTAAAGGCATTAAATTCTTTGGAAGTTTGTGTGTCCAAGTCATTGCGATCCACCACAAACAACACTTTTTCCACGTCGGGCATTTGCATGATGATTTGACTGGCTTTAAACGAGGTCAGGGTTTTCCCTGATCCTGTGGTATGCCAGATATAACCATTTTGCTTGCTGGTTTTCACATGTTCGATGATTTTCTGCACGGCATAAATTTGATACGGGCGCAGCACCATGAGACTTTTGCTGGTTTCAAGGATCACCATATATTGAGTGAGCATTTGGGTCAGATGACGGTGAGTTAAGAAATCATATGCAAAATCGACCAGTTCACTGATGTGTTTGTTGCTGACATCTGCCCACGGAAAGGTGAATTCAATGTTTTGCGTACCGTTGGCATAGTAGCGTGTGTTTGCGCCATTACTGATGATAAATAGTTGAATGAAGCTAAACAGCCCTTGTCCAGCCCAATACGCTTCACGTGTGTAGCGTTGAGTTTGGTTAAAGGCTTCGGCGATTTCCATGCCGCGTTTTTTAAGTTCGATTTGGACGAGTGGCAGTCCGTTGACCAATAAAGTCACGTCAAAACGGCTGGTGCGCCCATTATGATCGCGGTGATCGATGGTGATTTGGTTGGTGACTTGGAATTTATTCTGCGTCGGATCATCGGACAAGAAAAAGATGTGTTTACTGGAGCCATCATCAAACTTGATCGGGAATTGATCGCGTAGATTTTTGGCACGGTCAAACACTGTGCCTGTATTCAGGAAACTAATGACTTGTTTCCATTCTATTTCCGATAATGTCGGCAAACCATTGGCGCGTTCAATTTGAGCTTTTAGGTTGGACAGCAGTTGGCTTTCATCTTTGATCGTGACGCGTTCATAGCCCAGTGCATTAAGCTGTGCAATCAGTTCTTTTTCAAGTTGTAGTTCACTTTGTGTTGTCATTTAAAACTCGATACATCCATGATTAATCGCCTTAGTTTCAACCCCTAAATCCCAACCCCTCTAAATCTCCCCTCCCTAGGGGAGACTTCAAAGCAAAGCAAAATCAAAAATAAGATTCAATAAACGCTTGTCTCCTTCCCCTTCCAAAGGGGAAGGTTGGGATGGGGTTCGCTTTTGACTTTAAAAAACCAAAAAAACTACACAAACATCTGCTGCAACAAGCCTTTTAGCTGTGCAATCAGATCATTTTCAAGTTGTAGTTCGCTTTATATTGTCATTGTTTTACTTCAACTTTCGTGAGGCTTCTGTTTTATTTAAGATCGTCATCAGGTGAAAGATCATATCCGTTACCTTATCCAACTCAAACGGTTGTGACCAAGAACATCCCCAATATTTATCCTTTTGCTCATGCCACTCTTTTTCGATATGTAGAACCTTTTCTTTCTGTAAATCTTGTTTAAATTTTTCGACCAACTCTGGTGTTTGATCCTCAATGTATACATTAATATTGCAAGTTAAAGGACTGCTATTAATTCTCAGATTCAGAACAATGTCGCTCCACGATGACCAGTTGTTATTTGCGAACCTAAAAGCTGGTGTTCCGCTCCACGCATGACGTCTGTGATAAACCTCATATCCCTCAATGGAAGACTCAAGTTCTTTATTGATATGAGCAACAAGCTGAGTATACGTCTGCTCTTTGAGAGCATTCAGTTCACTAATTTCTTTTAAGTTATCAACTACAAAATTAAAGGTGTCCATATTTATTTGATCTTTCTCATAGCTATTTAAATGCAATAGAAACTCTCTAGCAAACAGCCCCCATTTATTATATGGATTGGCCATAAATGCTTGCCCAAGCTGGCTTTCAACTGCCGCTGTAAATTGCTTAAAGGACAGACCATTCCAGCCATCAATTGAACTTTTCCCATCTATACAAAAGATGATTTGAATAATTGGTCTTCCCTTAGCAATATCCTTTGCGTATTTGGTATAAGCAGCGAATGGGTTTTTTTGATGATGATAGATTTTACTTTCCACCACAATCACAGCTCGATCAGTCTGGATTAGTAAATCAATTCGTCCACCTGTTGATACACGTACTTCTGTCTGGATATCAACGATATCACCAATATCTTCAATTAAATCGCTAGGTATTGATTGGGTAAGCGCATCAATCAATCCATAAAAAAAATAATGCCCCAAGCCATGTTTATTTTTAGGGTTCAAAAAGAAGGCTAAAAGCTCAGTCGTCGGATTTTCATAATGATTGCGCATCGCCGTATCAAAAAAAGTTAACTCTCTTTCTTCAACTTTGTATTGCTGCGCGCTTTCAAATAATTTCTTATATTGCTCTAGTAATTCCACCTTAGACATGTGATTCCCCTACACAAACATCTGCTGCAACAAGCCTTTTTTCCATAATTTGGCGTGTTGAATTTGCTGCGCGACGACTTCAATTTTTTGGTCAATGGCAGATAAGAAATTGGCGATTTTGGTTTGTTCTTCTAGGGAGGGTAGATTTAATTTAACTTGTTTAAGTTGGCTGGAATATAAAT
>CAYJUB010000127.1:0-6512 GCA_964373145.1 uncultured Moraxellaceae bacterium | reverse complement strand
TCACGAAACATTGTTAAAGAATGTTCAATTGAATCGAATTAAATCATGGTAGAGCTGCAATTAAATCGTTTTTATGCACGGATGCACATTTCAATGATATGGCAAAAAATTGCTCAGGCAATACAGACATTTCGTTCCGATCGAGTTTTGTCACTTTCGGTGTTGGTTGCAGTGGCGATTCATCTGATTTTTATTTTTGCAATCACCTTTGTTGCACCGCAAGACAGTTCAAGCATCATGCAGGACATTGCGCTGGCAGTCACTGAGTCAAAAGAAAAAAATCCTGATGCCGATTATCTTGCACAAACCAATCAGCAAGGTTCTGGCGTACTTCGTGCAGCACATCGTTTAACCAGCCCTCTGCAAAATCAAAATCAGAATCAAGAAGTCCGCGAACAAAATGTGACGATTAGTATTCAGGAACAAAAAGAACAACCTGTTGAAGCGAGTCAGGCTGGCGAACGTACGCTGACAACGACGGCAAGTTGGAAGGTGAAAACGCAAGAAGAAAAGAATCAGCAAGCACGGAAAATGCGCAAACAGCAAAACCAACAGGCTGCTATGGCATCGATGATCGCGACTTTAGAAGCGCAATATGCCAATAAAAAACAAGAGTATAGTCGTTCAACCAACGTCCATACCGTTGATAGTGTATCGACACGTTATGAGCCTAGCGCGCAGTATATGAATCAATTTCGTCGCAAAGTGGAGAGAGTGGGTAACCGTAATTATCCTGCTGAAGCTCGACGCTTAGAGTTGAAGGGTGATGTGCGTTTGATGGTGATTTTATTACCTGATGGTTCGATTCGTGCAATTCGTTTATTGAAAAGCTCTGGCTCACATTTGCTGGATAAAACTGCGAAAGAATCAGTCCGTCACGGTGCGCCGTATGGTCGTTTTGATAAGGCGATGAAGGATTATAGTGAGTTACGTATTATTCGTACTTGGCGTTTTTCTGATCAGAATGAGTTGGACGTGGAGAATTAAGGTTTTGGTAAACCTTAGTTCACTGAGCTTGTCGAAGTGAAGGCGATGCGTAAACACCGCACATTTCGATACTTCGACAAGCTCAGTAACCGCAGGCTCAATGAGCTATTCATTTTTTAAATAAAGAAATTAACGATCCGCATAAGGATCAGCAAACCCTAAAGATTGCATAATTTCAATTTCTAAACTTTCCATAATCACTTCATCTTCGGTACTCAGTTCATGATCGTAGCCGAGTAGGTGAAGGATGCCGTGTACGACTAAATGCGCAAAATGTTCTTGTTCAGTTTTGCCTTGTTCATCCGCCTCAGCGATCACAACAGGTAAGCAAATCACCAAATCTCCCAAAGGTTTATTTGGCAAAATGTGCAAAATTTTCTTCGGTAAATCGGATGGAAAAGACAACACATTGGTCGGTTTGGCTTTGTTGCGATAATTGAAGTTTAAGAACTGACTTTCTTCAGTATCAACAATCCGAATCGTGACCTCGCATTGTCTCTTTTTCTTAATGCCAATCGTCGCCAGCGTTTCCCAAATCCACGGCTGTAAGTCGCGTTTTCGAATCGGCAGTCGGGTAGAACTGCAAATCTGTTGCAACTTGATTTGCAGTTTCTTTTGACGACGTTTTAAAGCGGACTTACGATTTTTAGCTGAATCTTTTTTCGTGTGTTTCATTGGCTCATTTTCTTCATTCAATGTCATTAAAACAGATTAGTGAGACGTCTCAATCAGGTCATTGCCGACGACATCGTACTGTGCATCACTGGCAACATCATTGGCATCTTGCGCGGCTTTTTGCAATGCAAGACGTTTACGGCGTTCAGTGATTTTTTCGCTCATGCTATGAAGATCAAAATCCTCGTAGGCTTCAACAATTTTCTGCACTAGATAATGTCGAACCACATCGCGAGAATGGAAACGGGTGATATGAATTTCCTCAATTTTTTCGATCACACGCAGGGTATGTGCCAGTCCAGACATTTGCCCGCGTGGTAAATCGACCTGTGTAATGTCACCTGTAATGACTGCGCGAGAACCAAAACCAATCCGCGTCAGGAACATTTTCATTTGTTCTGGCGTGGTATTTTGTGCTTCATCTAAAATGACGAAAGAGTGGCTCAACGTCCGACCACGCATATAAGCGAGCGGCGCGACTTCGATGACTTGACGCTCGATGAGTTTAGCGACTTTTTCTGAACCCAGCATGTCATACAGTGCGTCATACAATGGACGTAAGTACGGATCTATTTTTTGTGATAAATCACCTGGGAGAAAGCCGAGTTTTTCACCCGCTTCAACCGCAGGGCGAACGAGGAGAATACGCTGAATTTCGTTGCGCTCAAGCATATCGACGGCACATGCAACCGCCAGATAAGTTTTTCCAGTCCCCGCTGGACCGATGCCAAAAGAGATGTCGCTTTCTAAAATGCGTTGCACGTAGCGACGTTGATTCGCGCCGCGTGGCATGATTTTACCTTTACGTGTATTCAGGAAAACTTCAGGGTCTTCGCTGTCGTCATCTTCATCCTCATGATGGTGTGTGCGATCAGTTTGGCTGCCTTGAATCAGTAAATGGAGGTGTTCAGGTGTGAGATTTCGCGTTTCTTCCGTTTCTTGATACAACCTTTCTAAGAGACTTTCCGCACGTTCTACCGCATCCAATTCACCTTCCACAACAAACATGCTACCGCGATGGGATATTTTGACGTTTATACGCTGTTCGATGAGTTTGAGGTGGGCGTTATATCCGCCAACCATGGCTTTAAGGCGCTCTAGCGTGATGCCAGAAAATTCTACGGTACGACTGATGGTTGCGGCCAAGACATTTCCTTTTTTATGGAGTAAGGCTAATGGTATCAATGGATGTTTTCACTCCATGTGAGGTGTGAAACATATCGCTATGTTATAGCATGGACTGCGTGAAATTTTGACGAATTTCAGCAGAATATTGTGAATAAAAATAGCAGTGATATTTATCATTAATAAATAGAAAAAGTCATGTTCAAAATGACAATCCTGCCCTAGACGAGTTGATTAATTTGCTTTATCTTTCGGGGCATTCGCAGAAAAACAGAAAAGAGGAAATGCTCCATGTCAAAAACAATAGTCATGATTCATGGGATGTGGGGTTCTGGGGATATTTGGGACGGATACAAAGACTATTTTGAAGCGCAAGGATATAAGGTCATCGCACCAACACTGCGTTTACATGGTGAAAAATACATCAAAGTTGCGCCACAAGCATTGGGCACGGTCAGTATTTTAGATTACGTCTCTGATTTGGAAAAAGATATTCGTGCCTTGGATGAAAAGCCAATTATCATTGGTCATTCTATGGGGGGCTTGATTGCCCAGATTTTAGCGAGTCGTGGTTTAGCTAAAAAATTGGTTTTATTAACATCAGCGCCACCAGCGGGTGTGATGGCTTTACGTCCATCTTCGACGAGAACATTTTTGTCTGTGCTGACGACTTGGGGTTTTTGGAACAAGCCGATGCGCCTCACGTTTAATGAAGCAAAATATGGCATTTTGGGTTTATTAACACCTGCACAACAAGCTGTGGAATATGCGAAATACTCATTTGAATCAGGTCAAGCCGCGTTTGAAATTGCATTCTGGCAGTTAGATGGCAATAAAGCGACGCATGTCGATGCCAAGGCGATTACTTGTCCCATACTCATCATTTCGGGTGGTAAAGATAAGATTGTGCCAGCCTCAGTTGTGAAGAACATCGCTAAGAAATATAAGAAAAACAATGATGTCACATATAAGGAATTTAAAAAATTCGCGCATGCTATTCATCAGCAAAAAGGCTGGCAGGAAATTGCGGGATTTGTGGCAGGCTGGATTAAAACGCACTGATATTTTTCGACTTTAGCGCGAGCGAATAAAGTAAGCTGGAGTTCGCTCTGGCTTTTTTATTGGGTCAAATTGCTACTTTATGAATCTACTCTAAAAGGAATTTAGACGTGTCAAAAACAATATTTATGATTCATGGCATGTGGGGTTCAGGTGAGATTTGGGCGGGTTATCAAGCCTATTTTGAAAATCTGGGTTATCAGGTGATTGCACCGACATTACGCTGGCATGATGCAAAATATCTGAATGCACCGCCAAAAGAGTTAGGTCAGACCAGTTTGTTAGATTATGCATCTGACCTTGAAAAGCACATTCGAACTCTCAAAGAAAAACCAATCATTATGGGTCACTCAATGGGTGGTTTATTGGCGCAGATTCTGGCGAGTCGTGGGTTAGCTGAGTCTGCCATTTTGCTTACGCCTGCACCGCCTGCAGGTGTTTTTGCGTTTCGTTTATCATCTACGCGGACGTTCCTATCAGTGCCCACTGTTCCATTTTTCTGGCGTAATCCGATGAAGCCGACATTTGGTGAGGCGAAATACGGGATTTTCAATATGCTCACGCCAGACCAGCAAGTTGAAGAATATGGAAAATATGTATTTGAATCTGGTCGGGTGGCTTTAGAAACGGCGTTTAGCCAGTTAGATCGTCAGAAAGCATCTTCTGTTGATGCAAAGTCAGTCACCTGTCCGATGCTGGTGGTTGCGTGTGCGCATGACAAGATTGTGCCTGTATCTGTAGCGAAGCAAGTTGCTAAGAAATATAAGAAATATACCGATGTGACTTTTAAGGTATTTAAGAAATTTGGTCATGCGATTCAGCAGCAAAAAGGCTGGGAAGAGATTCCAGTGTATGTGGATGAGTGGATTAAAGCTCGCTGATAGATTTTTATATTAAAAATCAATGTGTAGGATGGGCTTCAGCCCATCAAATGGCATTAAAATATTTACTGATATGTGTTTGGATGCAGAGCGATGGGCTGAAGCCCATCTACTACTGGCCATTTGTAGTTTTGATCATTTAACAAAATCAGGCGAATAATAATGAAAAATATCCAGCACTCGATGTTTATCCGAACAAGTATTTTAAGTGTCCTTTTGGCTGCAATCTTTAGTGTGTCATCCTGTGCAAGTCATCCAAATAGGGTATTAAACTCTGGAGAGCAGTTCAAGGTTGTCGGTCCTGTATATTTGTCAGCTATATATCTGAATCTCAACAAGCCGAAACTCACTAAAAAATTGGCGACTGGAGGTTTAACAGCCGTACGGTTTTCTGGTCCAGAGGTTGCCTTTCAGCACAGAGTGCCTGTAGGCACAATGATGACCATTCTTAGTCCTGCGCCAAAAGCTTTTCGTCTTGATAATCCTTTTTTTCCAGATCGATATTTTATTAGGCTTGATCGTGTTAATTTTCCAAGAGAGCTTGATATTACTATTGAACTTAATGGAGGGATTGCGGGAGGAGATGCTGGTTTGAATCGAGAGTTATTTGAGTGGACTCCACCATCTATTATTGAAATATTCGGACATGAATGAGAGTTTGTAGGGTGCGCGGTGCGCACCCTACACTTTTTGATTAAGCGACTTCCACCAATTCAGCCTGCACCAAATTCATGCTGCGAATATCAGTCACTTTCACCGTCACAAATTGCCCAATTAACGAAGCATCGCCAACAAATTGAACGAGGCGAGTATTGTCTGCACTGGCAATCAATGCACCTTCTTGACGATCAGAAGGCTTCTCAACTAATACTTTCATGGTTTTGCCCAGCATGTCATTGGTCTTGGCAATGGTCGATGTTTTCAGTACCGCTTTAACGCGTGAAAGACGTTCTTTTTTCACATCTTCTGGCGTATTGTCTGGGAGTTCAGCAGCTGGAGTGCCAGGACGTTTCGAGTAAATAAAGCTATATGAATGATCGAAATCTAGGTCTTTAATAAATTGCAAAGTGTCTTCAAATTCAGCATCACCTTCATTCGGGAAGCCAATAATAAAGTCACTCGATAAATGAATATCAGAACGCACTGCGCGCAGTTTTTTGATTTTTTCAATATAAACATCAATCGTATGATTGCGTTTCATTGCTGCGAGAACAGGGTTTGAACCGCTTTGAACAGGCAAATGCAGATGAGAAACAAGCTGTGGCAGTTCTGCATACACATTGATTAATTCATCAGAGAATTCAAGTGGATGGCTGGTGGTATAACGAATCCGTCCAATCCCTTCAATCTTCGCAACTAAACGTAATAAATCAGCAAAATTACAGACGCCACCATCATGCATATCGCCACGATAACCATTCACGTTTTGACCGAGTAACGACACTTCACGCACGCCTTGGGCGGCGAGGCTGACAATTTCAGCAATCACGTCATCGAGTGGGCGAGAGACTTCTTCGCCGCGGGTATACGGCACAACGCAGAATGAGCAGTATTTCGAGCAACCTTCCATGATGGAAACAAATGCTTTATAGCCCTCAACTTTGGGCTCAGGCAAGAAATCAAACTTCTCAATTTCTGGGAATGAAATATCAACCAGTGAAATTTTTTGATTGGTTGTGCGATCAGCTTTGTTGTCATTATGCTGATTGAGCATTTGAGGTAGAAGGTGAAATGTTTGTGGTCCAAACACCAGATCGACATAAGGCGCGCGTTTTTGAATGCATT
>CAYJUB010000126.1:0-6535 GCA_964373145.1 uncultured Moraxellaceae bacterium | reverse complement strand
GAACTCGTCCATCGTTTAGACCGTGAAACATCGGGTTTGCTGATGGTTGCTAAAAAGCGTTCAACATTGAAAGTTCTGCAAGACTATTTGCGCGAAGGCAAAATTCGCAAGACTTACCTCGCTATTGTTAAAGGTGTTGTTGCGTTAGATAAGCAACGCGTCGACGTGCCACTCGGTAAAGTTGAATTACCAAGTGGTGAACGTCGCGTTCGCGTTGCAGCGGATGGCAAAGAAAGTCAAACCGACTTTGTCGTCGTTGAACGATTTGCACATGCAACTTTGGTTGAAGCAAGTCCATTGACTGGGCGCACGCATCAAATTCGTGTGCATGGTTTGTCGATCAATCACCCTCTCGTAGGCGATGACAAATACGGTCATGAACGCGCTTATCAAGGTGCTGAAGCTCGCCGTTTATGTTTGCATGCGCTGCGTTTAACCGTGCCAGGTTATCCTGTATTTGAATCTGCACAGCCTGATGACTTTGTCGCGTTGATTGAAAAATTGCGTCAAGAAGTGAAAAAGCAGTCGAAAGCGGCAGAGTAAGATAGAAATGGGCTACCAAGACAGTATGCACTCGCGCGAAGAAGTTTTAACCGCATCGCGCAATGCTGCTGCTTGGTGTCATTTACATTGGAATGCTTTTAAACCAAGCACATCGCTACGAACATTAGCATTTGCACCCGATGTCTTTAATAGCGACCATTTTCATATCGTCCGCCAAGTCATGATATCAAGAGCAAGTGAACTTGATAAAAATGATAGTGCAAAAATTCCAGTCTCATCAGCATTATTAGGCAGAATACTTGTGTACGAGCCTATTCTAGGCATGTACGATTGCTTGGCAGAGGGAGAGACTGACGGTTTTTTTGACGCAAATGACTGTCCCCCTTGGGATTTATGGATAGGTTTTATCCGTGATGCCAAAACAAGTTATGTGTTGAGCTGGATTCCTGACTACTTAGTCGATGTTACTGAATCTGGAATTGATGTAACTTGTGGTGGAAGCCTATATTGGCTGGATCAGTCAGATGAACCTTGGGCAATAGCGTTTTGCCGAACCTAAGTTTTATAGATTAATAATGTGTAGGCTGGGGTGCTACCCCAGCTTCTTTATCAAACTCTCAAAAAGCGCTGGGGTAGAATCCCAGCCTACGGAAAAAATTGTACCGATGAATAGCGTAAGTCACTTCCCACTCCCGTCCCTAAAACTCGCCATCTTTGATTGGGATGGCACCGTGATGGATTCGGTCAGTCAGATCGTCTCCAGCCTTCTGGCGGTGGGGCGGCATTTTGATGTGGAGCTGGAAGCGGCGGCGGCACAGCATATTATTGGCTTGGCGTTGCCAGTCGCGATGCAAAAGTTATTTCCAAATCACACCCAGCATATTGATGAAATGCGTCGTGTTTATGCGGAGCATTATCATGCGCATCCTGAAGCAGCACCTGTATTTACTGGCTTTCCTGCGATGTTTGATGCACTCCGTGATCAGGGCGTCAAACTTGCCGTAGCAACAGGGAAAAATCGTAATGGTTTAAATCGCGTGCTGGCACAAAGTGGGCTGGGTGACTATTTCACCATTACGCGTAGCGCCGACGAAGCGAACTCCAAGCCTGACCCACTGATGTTACAGCAGATTTTGCAAATCACTGGTGTCGATGCTGCTGATGCAGTCATGGTCGGTGACACCACTTTTGATCTACAAATGGCGCAAGCGATTTCAATGCCTCGCATCGGTGTACTGTGGGGCGCACATTCTGAAACGTTGCTCGCTGAATGCGATCCACATGCATTAGTGAATACAGTGGGCGAACTGAGCCATGCGCTCGGTGTAAGGACAAACTAAGTTCATCAAAAAATCAGCGTTAACAATCATCGCTAAATACACTAGACTGCACGTCATTCTCATTATTAGCCCCTTTTTGAGCCATCCGTATGAGCCAAACAATGAGTGCAGCTAAACCTGCCAAATCGCCTGCTCAAGTTATATTTGCCAGTTTAATCGGTACAACGATTGAGTTTTTCGACTTCTATATTTACGCAACCGCAGCAGTATTGGTTTTCCCGATTCTATTCTTCCCTTCTGGCGACCCAACCACAGCGGTACTGCAATCACTCGCAACCTTTGCCTTAGCATTTTTTGCGCGTCCGATTGGTTCGGCATTGTTTGGTCATTTTGGGGATCGAATTGGGCGTAAAGCCACATTGGTTGCAGCACTCATGACCATGGGTGTATCTACGGTATTGATTGGATTACTACCGACTTACGCAAGCATTGGTGTTGCCGCGCCGCTGTTATTGGCCTTGTGTCGTTTTGGTCAAGGCTTAGGCTTAGGCGGTGAATGGGGCGGCGCAGTATTACTTGCCACTGAAAATGCACCCCCAGGCAAACGCGCTTGGTACGGTATGTTTCCGCAGCTCGGCGCACCGATTGGATTTCTCTTATCAACGGGGATTTTCTTAGCGCTGTCAAAATGCTTAACCGAAGCACAATTCTTTGACTTCGGCTGGCGTATTCCGTTTATTGCCAGCAGTTTATTGGTTTTTGTCGGACTGTACGTGCGGTTGAAATTGCACGAAACGCCTGCCTTTCAGCACGCCATTGAAAACAACGAACGGGTTGAACTGCCAATCAAAACCGTATTCACCAAATACTCACTGCAAATTTTACTTGGCACATTCGCAGCACTCGCGACCTTCGTGTTGTTCTATTTAATGACAGTATTCACGCTCAGTTGGGGTACATCGAAGCTCGATTACAGTCGTGAAGAGTTCTTGATCCTGCAAATGGGCGGCGTGTTGTTCTTCGGCTTGGCGATTCCGATCTCGGCAATCCTAGCGGATCGTTATAGCTCACGCACGGTATTGATTGCCGCAACGCTTGCCATTTTAGTATTTGGGCTGGGTTTTGCACCACTCTTTGCAGCAGGTAGCTCATTTGAAGTCTTAGCATTCCTAGCAATTGGTTTAGGACTGATGGGATTGACTTATGGGCCGCTAGGCACCGCACTCGCAGAACTATTCCCTACCGCTGTCCGTTATACGGGCGCATCATTAGCGTTTAATTTGGCGGGCATTGTCGGGGCATCACTGGCACCTTATATCGCGACTTGGCTTGCGAGTCATTATGGGTTGTCCTATGTCGGCTTTTATCTATCTGCCGCCGCACTGCTGACTTTATTGGCACTATTCGCAATGAAGAAAACATCGCCAAATGATGCCGCATTTTAAGTAAAAAATTGCGCTCGCACTGACTAAAAAGCCCTATTTCTATCAAGAATAGGGCTTTTTAACATTCGACAGATAACCAAAAAAATGATCTCTTATTAACTTGGCCTCGAAGTGACTTCAGCTGCTTTGTACAAAGAAATATGCTTTAAAATCGTATCCAATCGACTCAACCCTTCTGCACGCAAAACGGTACTATCCAACTGCGCAGGATGAAAGTCGCGACGATAATAGGCGAGATAACGCGGCAACATGCCTTTCAAGAAACCTTTCTTCCCCCACAACGTATCTGCACCTTTACGCAGAGCTTTTATATTCCCAAGCTCACCTGAAGCGCGCAACAACGTAAAGGTATGTAAACCCGTGAAGAAACTAAAGATTACTGTGGTTAATACCATCTCGCTGGCTCGAACCCAATAGCTCCCCACTTGATTCTGATACACATCGAAAGCAACCGACTTGTGCTCGCTTTCCTCAATCGCATGCCATAACCACAGCGCGCGCAGGCGCTCATCAATCGAGTTCAGCAACTCTGGCGACTCCAGAATTCTTTCTGCAAACATCGCCGTGAAATGTTCTAACGCACACGTTTTTGCCAGCATGCGTTCAGCCGAAAACAATTGTTCTTCGCGAGCAATGCCTTTCTGGACAAAATCCATAATCTGGTAAATCGGCAAACCTTTCTTTGCCATAAACGCATTAAAAGTATCATGCTCTTTGCCATGATTGGCTTCTTGACCAATAAAGGCACGGACTTCTTTTTGTAAAACTGTATCTGTGATTTGATCTTGGTAACGACGTATCGCCCGAATAAACATCCGTTCGCCTTCAGGAAAGGTACTAGACAATCCCGTCATGACCATCGTCATCACAGGATTATCAGCAAACCAATAGGTTGGAATTGCATCATCAAACTCGAAATCCATGCGCCGCACAGGGATATTTTCAGTTCCAACCAGCGTCACCGCTTTATCTATTGACATCGTTACCCTCCATGGATCGATCTACGAAATGAATCTGCACAAGCAGATTTAGCCATCCTTTAGCCTACACTTAATTGATGATGCATCACAAAAATTTAGCGACTCACTACACGATAAACCCCAAAAATTGCCATCATCAAAATTACCAAAAAACTCAAGTAAGCCGTCCAGTTATATTTTGACCCTTTCCCCTGCCAGACTGGTAATTCGACCGATTGGAATTGAAAATTGGAAGCTTTCATCAATTCGGCTTGCGCAGTATAGAACCGTCCATTATTTTTTTCGCCCACAGAAAACGGGGTGATATGGCTTTTGCGATGATGAAATAAATTGCGTGGGGTTGGACTGACTAACCGTCCGAATCATCATCGTTAAAACTGGTGATTTGATCAACACGGAACGTACCTTTCAGCGAACGTAATTCGGTTTTATGAAGACCCGCCAAGCGTTCAAGAATTTTCTCACCAGCAGGCAATAAACGAATTTCAACCTGACGCCGATCAGTCGTTCCTGTTTGTCTACGTACCAGACCGCTTTCTTCGCAACGAGAAATTAATGCGACAGTGCAGAGCGGCTTCATCTGTAGTCGTTCTGCCAGCTCGCCGACCGTTGCCCAATTACGCCCTGGAAATCCTTGAACATGGAGCAAGAGCTGATATTGCAAAGGCGTCAAACCACCTGAACGTGCAGCTTGTTCACTAAAATGCAGAAAGCGTCTTAACTGATAGCGAAATTCAGAAAGTGCCTCATACTCTGACTTTAGCAAGGGCTCTTGATGTACTTTTTCTAACTTCGACATGGAATTTCTCTGGTGAAAGATGAGTAAATACGATGCGTAATGACATATTTACTCGTTCAAAATATACTCTACGACAGGCTGGGGCTTTTGCCAAGCACTGCAAACATTAATTAAGCAATAATAACGCCAAGTCCAAGCAATGATAATGTCTCATCCTATTGAATTCACATAAAACGCATCACCACACTCACGTAAAAAAACCTCCCACACACACAAAAAACAACCCCAGCACTGCTGAGGTTGTTTTCTGACGGTCTATTTCGAAGATCAAACGCATTGATCAATGCGCTTAGCTGTTGCTTTTTGCCTTGATTTGATCAAGCAAAATATTGGCTGACTCCGTCACAAATGCCTCTTCTTCAGGCAGCGGTGGACGTTTGCCTTCTGGCAGTTTGGCACGCGCTTCTGACTGCGCATCTAATGATGCCTGATAAGTCTGCCAATTTGGATAAGGCGTTAAACCAGTCGCCTGACGACGTTCATTTTCGGCAGCAAGAGTCTGTGCTTCGATCGCAACGACCAATTGACGACGCGCATCAATATCCAGCGGCAACACTTTGCGGTCTTTATTTTCATTACTGATCGCTTTGATCTTGGACAAATAAATATACTGCGGATCTTTATCCTGACGCACTTTTGAGATGGCCGTTAATTGCGGCACAAGAGGCTTCAGGCGATCTTCGCGAGTATAAGGCGCGGTCGCAATCGTATCCCAAACCAATGGATTTTTGGCTTTTCGTTCGCCTAAATCTTCATCATAAATACTGACAAACGGAATATCAGGGATCACGCCTTTGTTTTGCGTACTGCCCCCTGTGACTCGATAAAACTTACGCTGAGTCAGCGTTGCTTGACCATAGGCAAGATTATCCAATTGCACTTGGGCGGTACCCTTACCGGTTGTCGTGCTACCGACCACTAGACCGCGCTCATAATCTTGGATCGCCGCCGCAAAAATTTCACTGGCTGAAGCCGAAGCTAGATTGACCATGACAATCATTGGACCCGTATACAGTTTTGCGCCGCCATCATTGTCATTAAAGACGTTGATCGCGCCATTACCATCACGGATTTGCACCAATGGCCCATTTTTAATAAACAACGCCAGCATCTTAGCCACTTCATCAAGCGAACCACCCGGATCACCGCGTAGATCAACCACCAAGCCATCGACTTTTTTTGCATTCAAATCAATCAAGGCTTTTTGAGTATCTTCACTGACGCTGCGATAGCTCCGTCCATCCCGTCTCGCTTTATAATTTAAATAAAACGACGGAATATCAATGACACCAATTTTATAAGTCTTGTCATCGCGTTTCACATCGATCACGCGATCTTGTACACCAGAATCTTCTTGTTGAATGACATCACGAGTCAAAGTCACCAAACGCGCAGCAGCATCTTTCGCTTGTAACTTCAAAATGACTTTAGTCCCGCGTTTACCGCGAATCAGCCCAACAATTTCACCTGCGGGCCAACCCACGACATCACTCATTGGCTGTCCATCTTGTCCCACACCAACGATGC
>CAYJUB010000125.1:0-6535 GCA_964373145.1 uncultured Moraxellaceae bacterium | reverse complement strand
ACTCAACTGCATACAAAATCGGTCGTCCACGCCAACTGTACACAGGTTCAGTACAGCGTGACTTCACACCCGTTGATAAGCGTTAATTTTTAAACGCGAATTGATTGAATAAAAAGACTGCTTCGGCAGTCTTTTTTTTGAATAAAAAATCTGTTTTAAGCATTCACGATACAAAAGACTCTCTACTGAAACGCGCAATGTGATCAATCGCCCGATCAGCGACTGAGATAAAGGCATTAAACATCTGAAAGTTATGCCACATTCCTTCATAAATCTGACAATCCACATCCACACCTGCTGCCCGCGCATACTCTGCTAAACGCAAAGCATCATCCAGCAAAATTTCTTGACTCCCCGCTTGAATCAACATGGGCGGTAAACCGTGGAGATTGGCAAATAATGGTGACACGCGAGCGTCATTCACAGAAATCGAACCGCGATAGCCATCAGAACCACGCCGTAAAGCATGTGCAGTCACCATTGGGTCTCGATACTTCAAGCTGGAGACCGACTCTGTAGCAAGCGTAATATCGATATACGGGGAAATCATGAACATCGCAGCAGGTAAAGCCTCACCTTTATCGCGGAGAGCAATCGCTAGACTGAGAATGTGCGCGCAGCCACCAGAATCACCACCGAAAACGATATTGTGTGATTCATACCCTAACGCTAACAACGCGCGATAAGCCGCTAAACCATCATCCAATGCAGCTGGGTAAGGATGCTCAGGGGCAAGTCGATATTCCAGCATATAAACCACTGCATTTGCGCGCACCGCAAATTCAGCGCCTAGCGCACGATGTGTCTTGGCAGATCCCGCAAAAAATGCCCCACCATGTAAATGGAGAATGATCTTGTCAGTTTTCTGCTTAGGCGTAATCCGTTCGGCACGGACACCGCCGATGGTGATTGGCTCAACCAACACATCAGCGCGTGTTTTTAATAGCCAAGCGCCTTGCTCCATTGCCGAACGAAGTACAGTAACAGGTAATGGCAACCGACTCGGCAGCTTAAAGGAAACCCTTAAACCTGCTTTGATGACCTGAGCTGCAATAGTGTCTTTGATACTCATATCAACCTATTTCCCGACGATTCAAGTTATTTTTTGACTGCAAGTTTGGCAATTCTTTGTGAATAGCCAGCATGTGCTTCATGATCCAAGTTAGTCAAAATGCGAGTATCACCCAGTAACTTGCGACCACGCTCTTGTAACCAACTCGGCACTAAACCATATAAGGCATGTGCAGTTTGCAAGTAATCTGGCACCGCAACCATTAATCGCGGCTGGCGTACTGCATTCACCACGGATTGCGCAACATCTTGTGGACTGACCGCTGGAATACCGCGACCCGCATCGTCTGTGCCAGAAGCCAGCTCAGTGGTCACTTTCGACGGCATAATAATAGTGAAATTCACACCCGAATCACGATGCTCGCCTGCAACCGCTTCAGTCATCCCGACAACTGCAAACTTAGTCCCTGTATAGATCGCAGCACCGGGAATGGCAAAGCGACCAGCCAGTGACGCGATATTGACAATATGTCCTGAATGACGCGCCAGCATGTCAGGCAATGCCAGTTGCATACCGTACATCACACCCCGAAAATTAATATCGATCTGTGCTTCGGCAAGCTCGGGATCTTCAGCAGTAAACGCGCCCATTGGCATAATGCCCGCATTGTTAACCAATACATCGATAGGACCGAGTGCCGCCTCCGTTGCCTCTAAGAATGCTGCAAACGACTCTCGACTGCGTACATCCAGTTTTGCTGCAAAGATACCGAGACGCTTGGCTTCTTTTTCAGCCAATGCCACATCCACATCACCGATACTCACTCGCGCGCCAGCAGCAAGCATCGCCTCCGTGATCGCAAGACCAATCCCACGAGCACCACCCGTAACAGCGACGACCGCACCCTGAAGATTAATCGGTTTAGCGTTAGCCATATCAATATCCTTTAAATTTATCAAGTTAAAAAGCTTGGTGATTCAGTTGAATAGTGAATGACTTAAATAAATAGCTACTTAACGTCGTAGTCTGCAAGTTGGATGTTGTGCAATTTATGTTTGATGACCAACCCATATTCAGGCCAGACGAATTGATTACGCCCTGCGTCATCAAGGTAATAACTCTTGCAGACATCAGAACGAATCGGCATGCGCTGGAGCAACTTATCAATGCGGATATTGAAATCATCCTGTACTGACTGTTTCACTTCGAAGCGTTGAAAACCAGAACTGTTGATCGCTTTAATCACTTTTGAGATATAGACCGCTTGTTGTTCTGCGGTCCACATCACTGAGCCCTGTACGTTATTTGAATTGGGGCCGAGCATCATGAACATATTGGGAAAGCCATGAATCGCCATGCCTTGATAAGCGCGCGGTTGACCCTGCCAAACTTCACTCAAAGAGCGTCCATCTTCACCTTTAATAATGCGATAGATTTCAGGTTCAGCAACGGCATAACCTGTGCCAAAGATGATGGTATCCACTGGATATTCACGGCCATTATCCGCGACAACACCCGTTTCGGTGATGTGAGATAAGCCTTGAAAGACAACTTGCACATTGGGCTTAGCCAATGCGGCATACCATTCATTAGAGAACATTGGACGCTTACAACCGAGCGTATGATCTGGGATCAGCTTCGCCTGCATCTCAGAATCAGTGATCGAACGACGAATATTAATTAATCCGATTGGGTGTGTGACCGTACGCAATAAACGTTCACGCATAAAGATCGGCAAAACTGGCTCAAGTCCGAGCAGGGCCGTTTCACGAACCAGCTTTTGCACGGCTGGCACTTTTTTGAAGAATTTATTCACCGCTTTAGGCATCGCAAAATCTGGTTTAGGTAATACCCATGATGGTGTGCGCTGAAAGCTGATCAAGGTTTTAACCTTCGGTTGGATCGCGGGTAAGAATTGAATTGCAGAAGCACCACAACCAATAACAGCAACACTTTCACCTGTTAGATCATGCGCATGGTTCCACATACCTGAGTGAAAAATCGTCCCTTTAAAGGTCTCTTGACCTGGAAAGGTGGGCATTTTGGCTTCACCAATATAGCCCGTTGCCGAGATAAAGGCCTTTGCAGAATACGTTACACCCGCGGTTGTCGTGATATGCCAGCGCGAGGAATCGCGATCCCAATGTGCATCATTGACCTCGGTATTGAGATGAATCTGGTTTACGATCTTGAACTGATGAGCAACGTCTTCTAAATATTTCTGAATCTCAGCCTGCGGCGCATAGGTACGTGACCAATTTGGATTAGGCGCAAATCCTAATGAGTACATTTCGCTAGGTACATCACAGCGCAGCCCAGGGTAGTCATTCAACGCCCATGTTCCGCCAATACGATTCGCCAAATCCAGAATTACCGTATTGGTAATCCCCTGCTCTTTCAATTTAATACAGGCACTGAGGCCAGATGGACCTGCGCCAATGATCAGGACATCCACTTGTTTCAGCAGAGGGTTTAGCGGCTTTACAGTATTAATACGGGCAGTCATGTACTCACTCCGGGAAATCCAATCGTCAGTTTTCGATCAAGACATGATGTTGCCTCAGCGATCAAAGTCGCTCAAACAATCATCAAAATCTGAACATAGGAACAATGTATCACCATCAGAACATTAAATCAATAACGGAACGTAATGTCACTTATTGAATTTATGGTCGCCATTCTCATCGTGATAAGCTATGATTCCACACATGACTGACACACCTAAACTCTCTAGAGCCGAACGAAATCGCCTGCAACTGCGTGCGGATATTATCCAAACTGCATTTGAGGAGTTCTCTGCCAAGGGCTATCATCAGACCGCCATTTCCGACATTGCAAAAAAGTTAGGGATTGGCCACGGCACTTTTTATCGTCACTTTCAAAATAAGCGCGATATTCTTGAACATGTCATTGATGATGTGAGCACGAGAATCATTACCGCATTGACCGAGGAAAATGCGCCGAATGCAGCCGCGACGCTTGAAGGTTATCGCGAACAAACTTCACGCATCGCCAAACGTCTCACAGCGATTTTGATTGAGAATCCGGGCATCGTCCGTCTGATGATGTTTGAAGCCACCTCGATTGATCCCGAAATGACTCAACGCTTAATGACGCTACTCGACTGGGGTGGTCGTTTGACTGCAAGTTATATGGAAAATGGCGTCAAACTTGGATTTTTCCGTGCCGACTTAGATACTGAAGCCACAGGTCATGCTGTTATTGGCCTGATCATGATGAGCGTCATCCGTTTTCTAAACACCCCTGATGATCGCGCGGGTCAGAAAAAATTTGGCGAGGCGATACAACGATTATTGGTTGATGGCGTTGCAAAAAAATAGTTACCGCGAGTGACTAGAGTTGAAAAAAATAGACCGCTTCGGCGGTCTATTTTTTGGGTGATCTTAAATATCACATACCAAGATTATTATTTAACCTGATGATAGCTATTCAAATCAAACTTGCGCGTCCGTTTGCGATATTCAAGGGTAAATCCTGGCCAGTTATTGGTGTTCTTTCCATCAGCCGTTTGATACCAACTTGTACAGCCCTGCGCCCAAATTGTACTTTTCATTCGCGTTTGAATGTTTTTGTTGAAGTCGTTTTGCACATCAGCCCGCAAATCTGTATAGCGAAGCCCCTTCTTGGTCAGCGTCTTAACCGCGTCGAGAATATAATTGACTTGACTTTCAATCATATACACGATGGAGTTGTGCCCAAGATTGGTATTTGGGCCATACAGCATGTAGAGATTCGGAAAGCCACTGACTGTCAGCCCCAAATAAGCTTCCGCCCCATCTTTCCACGCGTCTTTCAGTTTGCGTCCATCGAGTCCAGTGATTTTCATCGGAGCAAGAAAATCGGTAGCGGCAAATCCTGTTCCATAAATAATGGCATCCACCTCATGGAGCTGCCCATCTTTGGTCTGAATACCTGTGGGAACAATTTCACTGATGTTCTCGGTAATCACATCCACATTCGGTAATGTCATCGTTTCATACCATTGATTAGAAATCAAAATACGCTTACAGCCAATCGGATAATCAGGTGTCAAACGATAACGTAACTTGTGATCCTTGATCACATCACGGATGTGGCGTTGAAACAGATATTCCACAATCGACATTTCATTAATATAGGTGGTAAAACCAAACAACCGAATTTCATGCGTACTATATTGCAATACACGATCAAGGCTTTGCAAAATAGGGAGTTTTTTAAATAAGGTTTTTTCAACAGGCGGATAAACACGATCAGGTTTAGGAATCACATACGGCGCAGAACGCTGAAAGATTTCGAGCTGAGCGACTTGACCCGCAATCTCAGGTACGAATTGAATAGCGCTCGCCCCTGTGCCAATCACAGCAACGCGTTTACCCGTTAGATCATAGTCATGATCCCACTTTGCAGAATGAAAAGTTTTGCCTTGAAAACTATCAGACCCTTTTAGGTTTGGATAAGCAGGAAGACTCAACTGACCGACCGCTGAGACCAAAATTTCCGCTTCTATCGCCTCGCCCGCAGCGGTTTGAATCTGCCAAAGGCCCTTCACCGCATCAAAATCAGCACTGGCAATTTCAGTATTAAAACGAATATGCGGACGAATCTCGTATTTATCGGCACAGTGGCGCAAGTAATTATGAATTTCCTTGGCTTTACCGAAGCGGTTTTCCCAGCCACGATCTTGTTCAAAAGAAAAAGAATACAGGTGTGACGGCACATCGCAAGCAGCCCCAGGATAGGTGTTATCACGCCAAACCCCACCCACATCGGCCGCTTTTTCAAACATGGTAAAGTTGTTAATACCAGACTGCTTTAAACGAATAGCTAGACCAAGACCGCCAAAGCCTGTACCGATAATGGCAACGCGTGGATTTTTAGTACGCTGATGCTTAGCGCCTGAATTGAGCTTACTCATTGAAGGTTTCCATCTAATTGATTTAGAGCCAGACAGAATCATAAAGAATATCCTGCTTGCTTAACAACTTGAGTAGGGACAAAATATCGTTGTTTAGGGACAAACCCTTCACAAAGAGAATAGTATGTCACAATGGAAGTTTGAGCGAAGTACACAAAGCATGCGCTTAATGGCTGCATTTGCCGTAGAGCATGGTATCGCAATGTCTGAAGTTTTAGCTGGAACCGATCTACAAGAAAATGAGTTGATCGACCCAGCAATGGTTGTCACAGGGCAACAAGAACTGCGTTTAATTCGTAATCTCGTGGCAAGCCTGCCCCAGATTCCGGCGCTAGGTCTTCAAGTCGGCGCACGCTATCACTTCACCACGTTTGGTGTACTCGGCTTTGCGATTGTCAGCAGCTCCAGTCTGCGACATGCACTCGATTTAGCCCTGCAATATTTCCATTTAACGTTTGCGTTTACCCGATTTCAGGTAACCGATAACGATACACAAACGACGATCACGATAGATGATTCTGATGTTCCCGAAGATGTGCGCCAATTTATTGTCGAGCGCGATGCGGCTGCGCTAATTAGCGTACAACGGGATTTCTCAAATGAGC
>CAYJUB010000124.1:3402-6542 GCA_964373145.1 uncultured Moraxellaceae bacterium | reverse complement strand
TTGATTGTGTCGAATATTAGCAGCGGTATCGCGTCGAGTGGTATTCCATTCCTCGACTTGGCGGCAAATCAAGGCGTGATGGGCGATCAACTGAAATTGACGATGACGCCGTTATTTGCGCGCTATGGTCTGAAATTAGTCGCGTTTGTCGTTGAAAATATTTCATTGCCTGAAGATCTGCAAAAAGCCATTGATACCCGTATTTCGATGGGCATGATGGGTGATTTGAATAAGTTCACACAGTATCAAGTTGCAGCCTCAATTCCTCTTGCCGCACAAAATGAAGGTGGTTTGGCTGGCATTGGCGCAGGCATGGCGGCGGGCTTTGGCATGGGTCAAATCATGACTGGTGCTATTCAAAATGCGACGCAAGCGAATCAGCAGACCCCACAGGTTGTCCCGACTCCGGCACAAGCGACGCCAGCGGCGGCACCACCCGTTGATTTGGTTGCCCGCTTAAGCCAGTTGAAAGCCATGCTCGATCAAGGTCTGATTACTCAAGTGGATTTTGAAAGCACGAAAGCGGACATTCTTAAATCTTTATCGAATTAATGAGTTGCTGTCCGTATGAGTGACCCGAATAATCCGCAGGGCAATACACCGCCGGTCAAAAAACCGATTCTGGTGTTTAGCGCAGCGTGCCCAAGTTGCGGCGCGCAAGTGCCTTTTCGTTCGTCTGCATCGGTTATGGCCGTCTGTGAGTATTGCCAGACCACGGTGCTGCGCGAAAATGAAAGCGTCCGCGATCAAGGGAAAATGTCTGCGGTGCTTGAGGATTATTCACCGCTTCAAATCGGCAGTAGTGGCGAACAAGACGGCGTTGGATTCAGCCTAATTGGTCGTATTCAACTGCAATACACCGATGGGTCTTGGAACGAATGGTATCTTCAGTTTGATGATGGTACTAATGGTTGGCTGTCAGATGCGTCAGGGCAATACATCATCACGCGTGCAGCAGGGCATCTAGAGGGCGCGCCGCTGTTTAAAGCGCTGACCATCAATCAGATCATCGTTTATCAATCCGTCAGCTTTCGAGTGACGGATTGCCGTTCCGCCACTTGTACGGGTGGGCAGGGCGAACTTCCTTTTGTGGTGGGAAAAGGTTGGCAAACCTCCGTCGCTGATTTACGGTTTGCATCGCGATTCCTCTCATTAGATTATACCGATGGTTATCCGCCGCTCGTGTATGACGGTCGTGCGGTTACGCTTGATGCGCTGAAGTTTCAAATGCTCCGCGAAGTCGATCAGGTTCAATCTTCGACAGGTAAAATTAAAGGCAAGATTACTAATATTGAATGCCCGAATTGCGGTAGTCCAATTCCATACGTCATGGGCATGGCAGAGCATTTGGTGTGTCCTTCATGTCGCGCTGAAGTGGCGATGGGGGAAGAAAAAGCCGAAGTTCTGGTCAAGCATAAAGAATTAGTCACCCTCAAAACCGCGTTATCTCTTGGCGATAAAGCCACGATTGATAATAATGCCTATGTCGTCATCGGCTTGATGCAAATGGAAGAAGTCGGCGAGGAGGAGTCGAGTTTATGGACGGAATATCTGCTCTATAGCTTGGCGGCTGGCTTCTTGTGGCTCGTTGATAGTGGCGAAGAAAACTGGCAAAAAACGACGGTTCTCAATGAAATTCCCGAAGACAAGGCGGGTAATGCTTATCTTCAGGGCAAACGTTGGGATCGTAAGTGGGCGTACCAAGGCCGCGTGTTGTATGCCGTTGGTGCGTTTAACTGGCGTGTGAAGATTGGTGATACGAACTTCATTGTTGATTATACCAATGGTGCGGACACACTGACCTCTGAACAAAATGCCAATGAGATCAATTGGAGTTTATCGACACCGATTTCTGGTTATTTTGTACGCCAAGCATTTGGTAAGAAACAACCGCCTAAAGAAGAAATTCTCAGTCAACCGCTAAGCTCAAGTCAGAAGATTACTAAATGGCTGAGTATTACGCTGTGGGTGGTGAATACCCCTGTATTGTTGTTTGGTTCGGGTTCTTTCTTCATCACTTTGATTGCTCAATTTGGGCTGATTATTATGCCTTGGATGATTGCTAAATCAGATGATGATTCTTCATTTATCAGTAATTTGGAAGATGGTACGCAGCATTGGATATACGGCGGTTTACTTGTGCTTTTCGTATCATTTTTAAATTTTACTTCTGATAATGATTCTTCTTCGTCTGGTTGGAGAAGTTCTAGCGGTTCGAGTTATTACGGTGGTTATAGTAGTTCGGGTGGGCATAAGTAGTTTGCTTAAAGGTTTGATGCAATGCGCTTGGGCTTATTGCATCTTACGGTTTTTCTGATTGGACTATATAGCGGCGTGTCCAATTAAGCTCCCAGAAACTTAGTACAGACCAACTTATGAAAATCACGATTATTACCTCCATGTCAATTCTACGGTCTGGAATAAACTGACTCCACCCGAGCATCGCAATATTACCAATACCGAGAGCGTAAATAAAACAAGACAATATCGTCTCAGAAAGTGTACTTTGAATACTTAGGCGTACTGAGCATGATGGGCAGGCATAGTAGTTTTGAGAGCGCAAAGTGAATCCGCTTTGCACAATCACCAAGCGAGGTCCTCTCCAGCCGAATTTTTGACCGCATTTCGGACACGATGGCTTCCTCATTTTTGTACCCTAATTTTATTATTTCAATCTTGAACTTTTGATAACTTATAAATTGATTATGAATACGTCAGCATTACAATCAAATAGAAAGTATAACAAGCTATTGCAGTAAAGAGATAAATTGCAAATGGACTACTCTGAAGCGTCTTACTATTAAATAAGAGTATTAATGCTATAGGCATAGTAAATGCAGCTTCGTATTTGCGTTCAAGATATTTCTGACATGATGTGCATACGATGCGAGAATCCATCGTCATTGGCTTGTACTTATACCAAGGGACTTTTTTTGTTAAGTCAAAAGCTCTGCTAGGAAATAAACGATTAATTTGAGCATGACAATTTGGGCATTTTGCTTTTTTAATTTTCAACTCAAAAGCCTTATAGATTGTTGGTGAGATTTTTTATTCATATTGGTGCAATGCGCTTGGGCTTTTATTGCATACTATGATTTTTCAAAATACCGTTGATAAACATTGATGTAGTTCGTGCTGAC
>CAYJUB010000124.1:851-3392 GCA_964373145.1 uncultured Moraxellaceae bacterium | reverse complement strand
TGCGTAATTCTTGATTTTGCTCTAAAATCTGGTTGGTTGTTAGTTTCATGTTTAAGATTGTTTAATGGTTTGAATTGTTTGAGAGTTTTAAAGTTGTTTAAGGGTTTAAATTGTTTAAGAGTTTAAATTTATATTGATTTGAAAAAAGAATTTACGGTGGCTTGGGATGACCGCGGAAATATTGGCAAACGATATTTTCGACGGTTTCTCATCCCAGTTTCCCGCACCAGAAAAGTACTTCATTGAAAGACTAGAATTCGTAATTTTCTGAACTTTTCCGATTAGAAACACGGCTTCATCGGGACGTTCATCTTCAAGAATGATGAGTTCATGTTGTTTTGATAGTTGGTTGATGATGGATTTCCAGTCATGGAGATCAAAGGACTCTGCAAAGGGTACTTTTTGAAATAACTGTTCAGCGACAAGCAGATTCTTTTGGAATTCATCTGTAGCGTTGCACTTGATTTCCGTGATATCTGCTCTTCTGATAACCATCAAACCATCTAGAATGAAGTCGAACACATATTGAATTAGCACCAATTGATCTGAGAAGCTAAGGACAAAACCCTGAATGGTATTTTCATCGATGTTTCCACGACGAATAGAAACGAGCTTTCTTTCGCGTACAAATTCTGAAAGTAGATTCATCGATAAGAGCCCTAACATATCTTGTGCAATGGTGACTTATTTCCTCATCAGCCAAAAAATGCAATAAGCCAAATCTCATTGCACCTTTTATGGAATTACCCCTTACGCTTCGCTCGATTACTAATCAAAGTTCCCAAACCTTCATCAGTAAAGATTTCAAGCAACGCCGCATGCGGTACACGACCATCAATGATATGCGCACTAATTACGCCACCTTTCACTGCATCCAGCGCACAACCCACTTTCGGAATCATGCCGCCGTAAATCACGCCAGTTTCAATCAAATGATCCACATCTTGAGTCGTTAGACCTGTTAATACATTTTTATCTGCATCCAACACGCCCGGAATGTTCGTCAGCAAAATTAGCTTTTCAGCTTTCAAGGCTTCAGCAACTTTACCCGCGACTAAGTCCGCGTTGATGTTGTAGGTATTACCATCTTCATCGACACCCAGCGGTGCGATGACAGGAATAAAGTCGCTTTGCATAAACAAATCAAGGACGTCGGTTTTAATGCCAACCACTTCACCCACCAAACCAAGGTCAACTTTCTGCATCAAACCTTCAGAATCTTTCTTGTCGAGGTACAGTTTTTTTGCACGAATCAGGTTGCCATCTTTACCTGTCAAACCGATCGCGCGACCACCATTTTGATTGATCAGGTTGACGATGGACTTATTCACGCTACCACCAAGCACCATTTCCACGACTTCCATGGTCGGTTCATCGGTGACGCGCATCCCATCAATACGATCAGACACACGACCAAGTTGTTTCAGCAGGCTGTCCACTTGTGGGCCGCCGCCATGGACGATGACTGGGTTAATGCCAACAGTCTTGAGCAAGACAATATCACGCGCAAATGAGCGTTCAAGTTCCGGATCGGTCATCGCATTGCCGCCGTATTTGACGACTAATGTTTTACCTGCAAAACGTTGAATGTACGGCAACGCTTCGGTCAGAACTTTGGCAACATTTAGGGCTTGGTCTTTATTCAATGGCATGGAAAGTTACTCAAAGTTCAGTTAAAGAGTGATCTGAAAAACAGTTTAGCGAGGCATTTTTTCTGCCAAGCTTGGTAAATGTTTTTTCACTAAATCATGGAATATTTCACGAATATTTTGCAGAGACATTTCATTCTCAGCTTCAAAACGCAGTGTGGCAAATGCCCCTGTATTTGATGCGCGTATAATGCCAAATCCATCTTGAAAATCAAGACGTACGCCGTCGATTGTTGTCAAAGTTGCACCTTCAACAAGTCCTGCATCAATGGCGAGATCTGCAAAGAAATTTTCAGGTAGATCAGTGTCGAGTGGCACATAGATGTCTTGCGTTCCAACACGGCGGGGCAGCGTGTTTAGGACTTCTTCTAGAGTTTGTCCACGTTGACCGAGCCATTCCATCAGGCGGAGTGCAGCGTACAAGCCATCGTCAGACGCGTTACCGCGTCCATCATTAAAGAAGTAATGTCCAGAATATTCACCACCGAAAGCCACTTCATTGGTTTCAGACATGACTGCGTGACGAATGAAGGTGTTACCACTACGGCTCATGTTTGGACGACCGCCATGTGCCGTGATGGTTTGTGAAACCATACGGCTACATTTCACATCAAATACGATGTCAGCACCCGGTTTGGATTCCAAAATCATCATCGAGAAGAGGGCAATCATTTGGTCAGAAGTGACCACGGTGCCGTCTTTGGTCACTGCAACCATGCGATCGCCATCACCATCAAACGCAAAACCAATATCGGCTTGGCTAATGATCATTTGCTGAGAGAGTTCGCTTAAGCGATTTGGTTCGCATGGATCAGGGTTGCCGTGTGGGTATTCACCATTTGGTTTGATATCCAAATCAGTCACATTACAACCTGCGGTTTCAATCGCTTGT
>CAYJUB010000124.1:0-841 GCA_964373145.1 uncultured Moraxellaceae bacterium | reverse complement strand
ACCGTCAATGACGACATTCAAATCTTCCGACAACATGACATCATTGAGCATGTCATCCAAATATTCAGCAGTGAAGGATTGCTGACGAGTTCTGCCTTTGCCTTCGGTAAAATTTTTATTTTCAGCACGGTTGTAGATTGCTTGAATATCTTCTGGCAGTGGAGATTGCTGTTGCATGAGCCATTTCACGCCGTTGTATTCGGCTGGGTTATGGCTCGCGGTGATCATGACGCCATTGCCTTGTTGTTGGCGCGCAGCGTAGTGCATGACTGGCGTAGGCACCATACCGATATCAACCACATGCAAGCCACTTTCAACTAGACCTTCGCGCATGATCTGGGCGTATTGTGCACTAGTCGTACGTGCATCGTAGCCAACAACCACTTCAATCTGTCCGCGTGCACGAAGTTCGCTACCGATTGCACGCGCAATGGGCGCCATGTGCAATGCAGTGAGATCCGTGACTTTGCCTCGAATATCATATGCTCTGAAGATATGCTTAGGCAGGACTTTGCTGAGGACGAACTCAGTTTCAGGTAGGATTGCGTTGCTTCCCAGAGTAAATTCCATCAGGTTACTTTTTTCGGGTTGTGCTTGGGTTGGTGCGGCAAGTGCTTCATCTAAATAAGACAGATCATCTAGTTCTAACGATGATGTCGAGATTGGCGTATTTTTAGCGACTTCAGGCGTGGCTTCGACTTCAGCAACAGGCTCAGGAATCAACTCAGGAGCTGGCTTTGGCGCAATCACTTTAGCGACTTTTGGTTGTGGCGCCGCGATGGGTGCAGCTTCAGCGATTGTCGATTTTGAAATCTCTAGTGCAAAATCATCTAAGCTCGTT
>CAYJUB010000123.1:0-6549 GCA_964373145.1 uncultured Moraxellaceae bacterium | reverse complement strand
TGTAAGAGTAATAATGTCTGTGCGTAACGAGTGACGATGTCGTGAAGCGCACGTCCAGTGTCGGCTAATAATGCAGGACTTTGTGCCGCCTTTTTTACCAATTGGAGCGCAGCTTCTAGCTCAAGCGCATTCGCTTCAAAGCGTTGACGATTCAATGTATAGCCTTGGGTTAAGTGTTCACGTAAAAGACGTGTTGCCCATTGACGAAAACGAGTACCCTGCTGCGACTTGACGCGATAACCCACTGAAATAATGACATCAAGGTTGTAGAACTTAACAGGTTTATGAGAACCAGCAATGTGCATATTTTGCACATTGCTTTGTTCGTCTAATTCATCTTCTGCAAATAGATTACGCAAATGCTTAGTAATTACCGAACGTTCACGCCCAAACAGCAAGCTCATTTGTTCTTGCCGCAGCCATACTGTATCTTCTCCTAATTGGACTTCAATAGTGCCGCTTTCGGTTTGATAGATGCTAATTTCATTCATTTTTATTCTCTATAGCGGCACAAATGTTTCGATAAACTCAATAAAGACGGTGAAACACCACTCAGCCCGCCTTTTGCAAATTCGCCAAAGTCTCAACCACACTACTCGACGTCACCTGACCTTGTAGGCTATCAATCACTGCTTTGATCTGACTACGTAGTGGCTCTTTCAACGTATACCAGCGCGACAATACCTGTAAAATCCGTGAACCCAAAATAGGATTTTGCGCATCTAAAGTCTTCGCAAAATCGACATAGAACTGCGCACCTGCCACCGTCCATACCGCCACAGGATTGGTCGAAAAATTGCCCGTCACTGAACGAATGCGATTTGGCGTACTCAAATCAAATTTTGGATGTTTGGTCAGTTGAATAATCTCATCCAAAGTCACTGTCGGCTTACTCGCTTGTATTCCAAACCACAAATCAATTGCCAACGCTTCATTCTCAAACCGCTGATAAAAATCAGCTAACTTTGCCGCATGATCTCGCGCGTCGTAATTCACCAGTTGACGCAGCGCAGTTAAGCGCTCTGTCATACACACAGCAGCATCATATTGATGACTTGCATTTGCGAGCGCATCCGCAACGCCAGCACGACACGCAAACGCCAGCACAGCATTACGAAATGCACGCTGCCCCATCGCTTCGCTACTATCCACATACGGAACAATCGGTAAAGCCGCATACGCCGTAGACCAAAAATCTTTCAGCTCCTCAGCGATCGCATTCATCAACGCTTCACGCGTTGCGCGAACCGCTACAGGATCGTAGTTGCTATCAATACGACTGGCGATAAACGTCTCAGTCGGAATATCCAACAAACGCGACGCCAGCAATGGATCTACACTAGCCACTTTCGGCAGCGTTACAAATAACGACTTCAAATAAACCGTCGCATCGTGTCCTTGCAACAAAATCCGCTCTAATAATTGCTGAGCGGCTTGCCATTGATTGAAGCCATTGCTCTCATACTGCATCAGGAATGCAAGTTCTGCATCTTGATAATCAAAATTCAGTAAAACTGGCGCAGAGAAATCACGCAACAATGACACAATTGGCGCACTTGCTATATGTTCAAAGACAAACACTTGCTTGCTTTGATTCAGCATCAACACGCATTCAGTTTCGCCTTGTGCATCAAGCAATAACTGTTGACCCGTTTGCTGATTAAATAACGCCATTTTGACTGGAATTGGTAATGGTTGCGGTGCTGGGTAATTCGGTTTCTTGTCGATGCTTTGCGAGAGCGTCAACGTATAACGACGTGCAGCCGCATCATAAACGCCTTGCCCACTGACCACAGGTGTTCCTGGTTGGCTGTACCATGGCAAAAAACTCCACAAATCAGTGCCTGAACCATCGCTCAAACTACTAATCAAATCTTCAACGGTCACCGCCTCGCCATCATGGCGGCGGAAATATTCATCCGTACCTAAACGGAATCCTTCCTCACCAAGCAAAGTCGCCATCATGCGGACAATTTCAGCGCCTTTGTCATAGACAGTCGCGGTATAGAAATTATTGATTTCAACAAAATGATCTGGACGTGGCGGATGTGACATCGGGCCTGCATCTTCGGCAAACTGTGCTGACTTCAAACTCGATACATCATCAATGCGCTGCACCGCTGGCGACTGCAACGTGTCCGAAAAACTCTGATCGCGGAAAACGGTAAACCCTTCTTTCAAACACAACTGAAACCAGTCGCGACAAGTGATTCGATTACCCGTCCAATTATGAAAATATTCATGCGCAATCGTCGATTTCACATAAAAATTAGACACATCAGTTGAAGTTTCTGGGCTGGATAATACGCATGACGTATTAAAAATATTGAGGCCTTTATTTTCCATCGCGCCCATATTGAACTGGCTAACGGCAACGATCATATAGTTATCAAGATCGTAAGCACGACCGTAATTTTCCTCATCCCAAATCATCGAATCTTTCAGTGCTTGCATCGCAACATGGCATTTTTCAATGTCTTTTTGTTCGGTATAGAGTTCCAACGAAACAGGCTTGCCTTCCATCGTCGTGAACGTATCTTTCAGAACCGCTAGATTTCCTGCGACACATGCAAACAAATAACTCGGCTTCTTGGTCGGATCTTGCCAAATCGTATAATGACGATCCGCACCGACTTTTCCTGATTCGATTAAGTTGCCATTTGCCAACAAAGTCGGATATTGATTATCCGCTTCAAGGCGTGTGGTGAACACGGAAAGTACATCTGGACGATCAGGGAAGAAGGTAATTTTGCGGAAACCCTCGGGTTCGTTTTGCGTGCAATACATGCCGCCCGATTGATATAAACCTTCCAGTTGCGTATTGGTTTCAGGATGAATACGCACTTCAGTTTTAATCGTGCATTGATCAGGCGCATTTAAAATGGTCAGGCTTTCTTGATCGAGAACATAGTTGCTGGACTCTAAATCTGAACCATTCAATTGAACATTCAACAACTCTAAATCACGCCCCAGTAAAACGAGTTCACCAGCATTCAAACGATGCATTTCTAAGGTACTGATGACAATTGTCTCAGTCGCATGAATATTAATATCGAGATGAATCGTATCCACGCCAAAGGCTGGCGGTTGATAATCTTTCAGATAAATCGTCGGATGGGCTGCTGTTGTGTCTTCTGGATTTACCGCGATATTCATGTTGATTTATTCCTTTATATTTAATAATTACCAGCTCATTGAGCCTGTCGAAATGCGCGCTCTACGAAAAATGATCATTGTTGAGATGTCCACTTCGACAGGCTCAGTGAACTTTAATTTCAGACCCTAACCTTCAGTTCATAACCACCAAATTTACGCAGATTCAAAACACCCGTATCAAGCAGCAAATATTGCCCTTTAATACCGTTTAACTTGCCATGAATGACAGGCTTTTTATCGAAATTATGCGCTGTGACTTTCGCAGGATACTCATTCACAGGATAAGAAAACTCACGAATGCGTTCATCAGAGAGCATGACTAACTCATTCGATGACTGTTGAAGCAGTTGATCAATATCTGCTTGATGCTTACTCAACAATTGATCACGAATTTCAAGTAAGTCAATCGGTTCAGCTTCACCTTTGAGTAATTTACGCCAATCGGTTTTATCTGCGATGTCCTGTCCAAGTAAAACCTCCACTAAGCCAGATAACCGACGACTATTGACCTGCATAAGCGGTAACGCCTGTGTTGCACCTTGATCGAGCCAGCGTGTCGGCATTTGCGTAATTCGCGTGATGCCGACTTTCGGCGCAGATGAATTGGCTAAATAGACAATATGCGGCTGGAAGCACACATCCAAAGCCCAATCTGGCTCTCGACAAGTCCCTAAATGAAAATGGCAAGTTTCGGGTTTCATCATGCACATATCACATGAGGCCTTCGTAATCATGCAACGATAGCAATGTCCTTGCGAATACGATTTCGGCGTTTTACTGCCGCAAGACAAACAAAAAATTCGCCCAGTCCACTCCAGTTCAATCTCTTTGCCGAGATTCTCGGTCATTGGATAATCAAACGCGCCCAACACTAAGTTGTACTCGACGCTCGCTGCCAATGTACCGCGCGCCGTTTCTACAGTTTCGCCCAAATGAGCGCGCATTTTGTGGCAGAGACCTATCATTTCCATGTTCTTTCCTAATGGGCTATTTCAACATTCTATTGATGAAAGTGGCTATTTAACTGAAGCGATAAAAGAGCAATTGTATGTTCAATACGTCGTCACGAGGCGCATTATTTTAAACCCGTTTTACTTATTCGTAACCAAAAAGACACGCAATATAGTCGTTATAACGCCATCAAATATACTTTGTAATATATTGATATGCGCTATGATATGTTCATATCATTATGATCAAAGCGGGGTCGCAACAATGACTCTCGATACAGAATTGAAGCCCACAGTCATCAGCAAGGATTTGCCAATGCCGACACAAGCCATACCGCCAAATATCCTACCGCTCATTCAACGATTAGCGTTTGAGAAACCTATCGAACATGGTTTGCTGATCGCGCGTGATTTATCGGCGCTGAAAGAGTGGAGTACAGGTTGGACTGGGCAATGGCAACAACGTGAACTGTGGCTACTCACCAGTTTACCATTCCAACAACGCTTTGACTTAGCAGTTATTATATTAGATGAATCCTTCCTCGATCATGATTCTTTTACCAGTAATGCCCTCACCCACAACGATCAAGAAACACCGTCACACACGACCGCAACTCAAGTCATTACTCATGGCTTAACCCATTTGCGCGATTTACTCGCACGACGAGTTTTGGTTGTTGCGCATGGCGATCAATCTGCTGGACTACGTGCTTTAGGTTTCAGTCAAATCGAACAAATCGAAGGCTGGGAACTTTGGCAATTCAACATCCTCGAATACAAACAAATCCCCGATTGGCTCAATTCACGATATTGGGCAAACCCAGAGAACTGGGGAAAGTATCGTTGGTGATCTGACGATTACGCTTAATCGTATGAAAGCAGTGGCTTATCAAAACAGTGCGAATCTGCTATTATTTGCGCCAATTTTTAACGCGCCAATTTGCTCACTCTTGAGCAATGGCTGATCTGTATTTTATTTCAGCATGTTGATCTCGCATCAATCCCTATTTACAGAAACAACAAGGAGCAATCAGCCATGGCTGGACATTCCAAATGGGCCAATATCAAGCACCGCAAAGCGCGCCAAGACGCGTCCAAAGGTAAAGTATTTACCAAATATATCCGTGAGTTAGTCAGCGCAGCCAAACAAGGCGACGCCGATCCTGCCAAAAACCCAAAACTACGTGCGGTGGTTGAAAAAGCGCTTTCGGTCAACATGACTCGCGATACGATCAACCGTGCAATCCAACGCGGTGCTGGCAATACTGAAAACGATGACCTAAAAGAAATCAGCTACGAAGGTTACGGTGTCGGCGGCGTTGCGGTTTTGGTAAACACCATGACGGACAATATCAACCGCACTGTGCCTGAAGTGCGTCATGCGTTCAGCAAATGCGGTGGTAATTTGGGTACGACGGGTTCAGTTGCCTACCTGTTTACTCAACGCGGTGAAATTCGTTTTGATGATGTGTCTTTAGAAGACAAAATCGTTGAAATTGCACTGGATGCAGGTGCAGATGACGTTGAGACTGATGAAGACAGCGTCACAGTCATTACCACACCAGACGCATTTGGTTCAGTTCAAGATGCGCTCACTGCTGCTGGTTTGAAATCAGACAACGCTGAAGTGACGATGTCACCATCCACTCAAGCGGATATTACTGATGTCGAGCAAGCACAAAAAGTTTTGAAACTGATTGATATGCTGGAAGACTTAGATGATGTGCAAGACGTTTATACCAACGCCAACTTCTCTGATGAGGTGATGGCAGAGTTGAATAAGTAACGTTAAGGCTCTAGCTCCTTCTCCCTCAGGGAGAAGGTATCTGCACAAGGCTGAGCCGTCTAAAAACCTCTTCCGCTGAGTATTATTACAAGATCAAAAGCACCCCCATCTAAATCTTCCCCCTCAGGGGAAGACTTCAAAGCAAAGCACCCCTCAACCCTCATTTTCTAAGGATGGAGAAAAGCTCCTCCCTTTGCAAAGGGAGGTTGGGAGGGATTTTGCTTTTGATGTTGGGCAGTTTGCTACAGACAACCAAAAGATGTGTAGATACCTATACCTACAAGGGGAAGATTTAAAAGGGATGTTCTTTTGACTTGAATCTTCACTGCCTTCGCCAAACCACTCCCAACTCTCAAACCTCATCATGACTTGTCCATGTCACGTCGTACCAAACACGTACTCTCTTTGCCCCCAAGCGGCTAGGAGAATACTGAGCATTCTTTAATTCCGCAATTGCACGCTGGTCAAGCAAAGGGTCTCCAGAGCTATGCCTGATTTGCACACCCTTCACCTTGCCAGCATCATCAAGCAAAATACGCGCCCTGACCGAGCGACTCGTGCCATCAATCACTTCAGCTTTGATCAATAAGCGATTAACGAGATTCAAGCGCTAGTCCCTCAGATAAACTTATTCAAGTGATGAGCACGCAACCGCGA
>CAYJUB010000122.1:0-6562 GCA_964373145.1 uncultured Moraxellaceae bacterium | reverse complement strand
ACTCACCGCTGAAAGAGATTTGATCGGTGGGCAATTAAGTGCCTATCGTGGTCGATTACTCAGTGTGGGCGGCATTCCATTGACGTTGCATAATGTCGAAATCTTGCCCGTGTCTCCTTCTGTATTTGAGTACCACATTGATTTAATACAGGTGCGAAAAAGTTCTGCAACTTCTCGCGGCACATATTCCATTCGTTTGCTTAATGGTGAGCGCACTGTTGATGTGCAGCTAACCAGCAATAAAGTCGAGATGAGTGATTTCCAACGGTTGACAGGTCGTTGGACCATGCCTGCTGGCTTTACGCCACAATTTATTGAAGTTTCAGCCAATGCGGGTGGGCAATCAACCGTGCAAAGATTTGCATGGGAGCGCGGTGCTCCGCTTAAAGATATGCCGCAAATGGCAATTCCAGATGCAATCGCAGATAAGTCGGCATCGTAATCGGTGTAGAGTCTTTGATCGCACACTGAGACAGTGATAGAAGTGTTATTTTTCAGGTCAATCCGATTCTCTGTGAATGTGGAGCAAATGCATTGAGCAAAGACGTCGCGGATAAATGTAGAACAAAGATGATTAACGATGAGTAATACAGTGAAAGTACGTAAAAGCCAATTCGGCACATCCGCATCCAAAGTAAAAAAAGCAGGATCATTCTTTGTGGTCCCGCCTGTCGCATTTTCGGTTGCCGATTGGTTTACTCAATATGCGGACGAACCCTTTGATTGGCATCATCCTTGCACATTAACGGTGCAGAATGTAGATGTGGCGATGTCTGGGCATGATCATGATCATCAAGAACAACATGAAAATGATGTCGCGACGGCCACTCCTGAGCTGGCTCGTCCGCCATTTTATGTGGTGGTCTTGTTTAATGATGACTACACCCCCATGGAGTTTGTAATACTGGTTTTACAACAATACTTTGGTCTTGATCTTGACCGTGCGACCGAAGTGATGTTATCTGTACATTATGAAGGTAAAGGTGTTGCGGGAATGTATCCCCGTGATATCGCTGAGACTAAAGCCCAGCAGGTGAATCGTCATGCACGCGCTGAAGGTCATCCGCTGCTCTGTCAAATCGAACCGCAGTCCATTTGATTTGATGCATGAGATGTTTTAGAAAGTCGTTTTTTGATGTGAATGTGTGATTGTGAGTGTTTTAAGTAAAACAGATAAAGATTCATGGAATGATTCTTTATCAAACGCATAGACAAGCGTTAAAGTGTTTGAATATGATGTATATTGAATGACGTACAATGTTCAAATACATCGAATTCAAATGACAATAGGTGTTTCATCAAGGTGCAATTTGTGTTGCAAATGAGGTCATTATGCTGAGTCGACATCTCGAAGTTTCTTTGCGTCTCGCCGTGACTATGGCGAGACAGAAACGTCATGAGTTTTTGACGATTGAGCATCTGTTGCTCTCGTTGCTGGAAAATGATTCTGCGGTCAACGCATTGAAAGCGTGTGGTGCAGATATTCCAGTTTTACGACAAGAACTAAACGAATATATTGAACAAAATACGCCAAAACTGCCGACGTCTACCGAGCAGGCGCCGCATGCAACCGATAGTTTCGATCGCATCTTGCAGCGTGCCATTTTCCATGTTCAGTCTTCGGGCGGTGGCAATCGCCCTGTCGAAGGCGCAGATGTACTGGTCGCAATGTATTCGGAACGCGATAGTTTGGCGGTTTATTTGTTGAAGAAACAACAAGTCAACCGCTTAGATCTCACTCAATACTTGTCACATGGCACTCGCAAGGATGAAGAAAGTTCATCTGAGGGTGCAATTGAAAATGAACAAGAAGAAGAGTCCGCACCAAATACGTCTAAGAGTCCATTGCAGCTTTACACGGTTAATTTGAACGAGCAGGCAACAGAAGGACGTACTGATCCTTTAATTGGTCGTGAAAAAGAAGTCGAACGTGCTGCTCAGATTCTCAGTCGCCGTCGCAAAAATAATCCGCTGCTCGTTGGTGATCCAGGTGTGGGTAAAACATCTATTGCTGAAGGTTTGGCTTGGCTCATTGTGAACGGCAAAGCGCATCAACCTTTAGAGCAAGCGGTCGTCTATAGTTTGGATATTGGTTCACTGATTGCAGGCACGAAATATCGCGGTGATTTTGAGAAACGCGTCAAGCAATTGCTGGATGAACTCAAGAAACAACCGAATGCGATTTTGTTCATTGATGAAATTCACATGATTATTGGTGCTGGCTCGTCTATGGGCAGCACAATGGATGTGTCGAATCTGATTAAACCAGCTCTCGCCAATGGCACGTTGCGTTGCATTGGTTCAACAACCTATCAAGAATATCGTCAGGTTTTTGAAAAAGATCACGCCTTGTCACGTCGCTTCCAGAAAGTCGATGTGTCTGAACCAAGTGTTCCAGATACGATTGCGATCTTGAAAGGCTTACGTTCGCGTTTTGAAGATTTTCATAGTGTGACGTATACCGATGCTGCACTGAGTGCCGCAGCGGAACTCGCAGCGAAGTACATCCAAGAGCGATTCTTGCCGGATAAAGCGATTGATGTGGTTGATGAAGCTGGGGCATTCCAACGTTTGCAGCCTGCGACGACTGAGCGCAAAGTGATTGATGTTGCCGAAATTGAGGCGATTGTTGCCAAAATTGCGCGCATCCCGCCTAAAGTCGTTTCGACTGATGACAAGGGCATATTGCAGAATCTGGAACGTGACCTTAAACGTGTGGTATTCGGTCAAGATCAAGCGATTACTGCGCTTGCGGCGGCAATCAAATTGTCACGTGCAGGCTTGAAAGCCCCTGAAAAACCAGTCGGTTCGTTCATGTTTGCAGGCCCAACGGGTGTTGGTAAAACCGAAGTGACTCGTCAGTTGGCGAATGTGCTCGGTATCGAGTTGGTTCGTTTCGATATGTCTGAGTATATGGAGCGCCACACTGTTTCTCGTTTGATCGGCGCACCTCCGGGATATGTTGGCTTTGATCAGGGTGGCTTGCTCACTGATGCCATTAACAAGCATCCACACTGTGTATTGTTGCTTGATGAAGTTGAGAAGGCGCATCCAGAAGTCTTTAACTTGCTGTTGCAAGTCATGGATCACGGTACGCTGACCGACAACAATGGTCGCAAAACCGATTTCCGTCATGTGATATTGGTAATGACCACCAATATCGGTGCGGAAAGCATGAGCCGATCAAGTATGGGCTTCACGCAACAAGATCATAGTCATGATAATCAAGAGATTATGAAGAAAGCGTTCTCGCCAGAGTTCCGTAATCGCTTGGATGCTGTGATTCAGTTTGCACCATTGCCAACCAGTGTTGTGGATTCGGTGGTGGATAAATTCTTGGTCGAGTTGCAAGCGCAATTGGATGACAAGAAAGTGCTGCTTGAAGTCGATGAAGATGCCCGTCTGTGGCTGGCCGAGCGTGGTTATGATCGTCTGATGGGCGCACGTCCAATGCAACGTCTGATTCAAGAAGAGCTGAAGAAACCATTGGCTGAAAAAATCTTGTTTGGTGAGTTAGCAGAAAACGGCGGTACTGTTCGCGTTCATGTTGGTGAACGTGATGGTAAGTCAGCGCTTGTGCTTGAAGTGGCTAAGCAGAATGAGCCAGAGCCAGCTTAAAAAGCTAGATCTAATGTTGTTGTAAATAAAACCCCGTTCAGTGACGGGGTTTTGTTTTATGTAATTTAAAAGTTATTAGACCAAAGTTTTGATTGCATTATTAACTTTCTCATATAACTGAATTACTGATTTTTCGATTTCATCTTCTGATAATCCGGAAACTTTCCCTAAACGACGAAATTTAACATTTTGCTTCCCTTTATTTAATTCAGGAAATTCGTTTTTTAATGCCTTAGTAAATGTATCTTTGTATTTGTCAGATATCATTTCGGGATGATAGTGAGCGCATACGAAATATTTTTGCTCTAAGACACGATCATTGTCACATTCATCCTTATTATCTTCGTGAATGATTAAATAAATAGGCCAGTATATTGCCCCTTCAAGCGTCGGTTTCTCCCAGCTATCTTCAAATAGCGATAACCATGTTCGATGTAAATTGATTGTAGCTAAATGATATTTTTTCTGTAGATTTGCTCGAAGAGCTGTAAAAGTACTCTGATCCATCAGTCGATTTACTATTTCAGGATAATGTTTAGCAAAATGCCAGAGGTCACCTTGGTCGGACTTTAAGTCTGTAGGCTCTAAATCGATCACATTAATCAGGCTAACTTCATATAGTTTTTGAATGACTTGCCTGAATTCTTTAGCAAGATTAGCAAATGAATCTTCAATTTGTTTTTCCTCTGGCGGAACGTAGTCACTTTGCTTTTGACAATAGGCAACCACTAAACTTGCTGATTGATTCCCTCGCTTTAATTGAGATTCTGCTCGTTTTGCGCCTCTTTCAAGCCAACTATAATCAAGAAAAGCCCACTGCTCATTACTTGGATTTCCATCATAATGTTTATCCAGAACAATAAGCGCGGTAGAAAAACCTTTAAATGCCGAAAGATTTTTTATTTTTTCCAATTCTTTCGCATAATCTAATAACTGCGTCTTGCCAAGTTTGGCACCATGTTTATTTTCAACGGCTATAATGATTTTATTTGCTGTATCAATCATCAATAAATCCAAACGCTTGCCATTCAAAGTAAACTCTCGTTCTATAAACATAGAGTGAAAACCAGTTCGTGCGATTCGACTTGGCGTCCAGATTTTGAAAAATTGTTTATTACTTTCAATATGGTCTTCTGTTGAGTCGTAAGCTGCAGTTAAGAAATCCTTAAAAATAGCATCCCCTTGACCATGTCCTTCGCGTGAATCAAAAAGCCATTTCAGAACTTCCGAATGTTGGTTCTCACCCAGCTTAACAATGTTAAAAATATCGTTAGATTTTTTTAACGTTTCAATAATGGTAGCTAGCTTCTCATCAGTAATAAATTTTTGAAAATCTGACATTTGTTGTTCCAAATATATTTTTATGAAATTCATCTAAAAGTATTTTACATACATTCAATTATCCAACCCTAGTTGATCCATACTGATTCTCACTCCGTATCCCACGTATAAACACCAGCCCAATCGTAGGCCAAATGCCCAAAATAGGAGTCAACCGAATCAACATAAACCATCCCAAACGGTTCACATCGTGACAGCGTTTTGTATTGACAGCAAGTGTTAGTTAGCTTGATGGGTCTTTGTATTTTTTTAAGTTTTTTTAATGCAGCCTTACTGATCCCATAGTTTTGCGCTAATGCCTCGCGCACGAGACTGCTGGAGTCCTCCGCCAGTTTAAGCATCACATCTCGATTTATCGTGTCGTTTTCAGCCAAAGCACTGCGGACAGTTTCACTGCAATCATCAGCAAGTAAAAATTGAATATCTGTATTGTGTGCGTAATTGCCAATTCCAGTACTGCCAGCCAAGGCAACACGAATCTCTTCGACCTTATCTTTTGCGAGTTTGCGGCGTGCAATATCACTATAAACTTCATGGTTTTCAGCAAGTGATTGACGAACGGCGATGCTTGAATCTTTGGAAAGTTTGATTTGTGCACGCTCACAAATCTCATCGAATCTTGCAAGAAGTTTTCGGATCGAGATTCTTTCATCATTGGCAAAGATCATCTGAACCGATTCAGTCAAAAAATCGTTTTGCATGAGAGTTTCGCGAATATCATGGCTCGTATCATCAGCAAGTTTGCATTGAACTTCTGGTTCGAGGCAGCGTTGCCCTGCAAGCGCCATTCGCACACCTTTACAGTGATCATCCGCTAACTTGAGCTGTATATCGGTGTCATGTGTAGTGCGTGCCAGTTTGATGCGCACGGACTCCTGATCTTCGGCAAGTAGTTCCTGAATAGCATCACTTAAATTATAATTTTCAGCCAAAGCTTCACGTACCAAAATGCTTTTATCTTCTGAAAATGTAACCTGTAAGTCCTCTATTAACGATGGATTCCGCGCTAGAATTAACCGAATTGTGAGGTTTTTCTCATTGATCAACTGCGACTGAACTGTGGCCAGTAACGCCTGATTACTCGCTAAATGCTGCCGAGTCACCAAACAAGGATGATTGGCAAATTCAAGTTGAATTGACTCGATGAGCTCTTCGTTAGTCAGTAGTGCTTTTAAGACTTCCATACTTTCGTCTGTTGCGAGCTTCCGCTGCACACTTTTCTTTAATCCATATTGACCAGCAAGGGCTATTCGCACCAGCGTGCTGTCATCGTCTGCGAGTTGAAGCTGAGCGGATTTTTTCAAATCCATCGAGTTCGCAAGTGCTTGGCGGACGATGAGACTTGGGTCGCTGGCTAGTTTGTTCTGAATGGATTTTTTCAATTCGCCGTGTCTGATTAAATCTTTGCGAACAGACTCACGCTCATCTTCGACGAGTACGCGTTGTTCAGCTTTGCTTAAATCTTGCCATTCACCCCATGCAGAAAGTGAGTTACATAGATCAGTATAGTTTTTGGAAACCTTCTGTTTTGGCATGTTTTTTGACTCACTAAAGTGGATACCTTGGACTTATTTTAGTGTATCGCTGCGACATAATGCGTCGT
>CAYJUB010000121.1:0-6587 GCA_964373145.1 uncultured Moraxellaceae bacterium | reverse complement strand
GAACTTCTTGGCGTTTCAGTTCAACGTATGCACCAAGCATTTCTTTAGTGAATACACCGCCTTTCAGCAAGAACTCATTATCAGCTTCTAATGCGTCCAGTGCCATTTCAAGTGAATGAGCAACTGTTGGGATCAACGCTTCTTCTTCTGGTGGCAAGTCATACAAGTTCTTGTCTGCTGCTGGACCAGGGTGGATTTTGTTTTGAATACCATCAAGACCCGCCATCAACAAGGCAGCAAATGCCAAGTATGGGTTAGCCACTGGATCTGGGAAACGCGCTTCGATACGACGACCTTTAGGGTTCGCAACGTAAGGAATACGGATTGACGCAGAACGGTTACGTGCAGAGTATGCAAGCATAATCGGCGCTTCGTAATGCGGAACCAAACGCTTGTAGCTGTTGGTTGCTGGATTAGTAATCGCATTCAATGCACGCGCGTGCTTGATGATACCACCGATGAACAGGATTGCAGTTTCTGACAAGCCCGCATATTCATCACCAGCAAAAGTGTTAACGCCATTTTTGCTGATAGAAATATGAACGTGCATACCTGAACCGTTGTCACCAACGAGTGGTTTTGGCATGAAAGTCGCTGATTTGCCATGTTCGTGCGCAACGTTCAATACTGCGTATTTCAGAACTTGAACTTCGTCTGCTTTACGAACCAATGTGTTAAATGTCACACCGATTTCTGATTGGCAAGATGCAACTTCGTGATGTTGAACTTCAACACGGCCTTCGCCGAGCATTGCTTCAATCGCTTCACACATTGCAACACGAATGTCTTGACCGCTGTCAACTGGTGGTACTGGGAAGTAACCGCCTTTAACACGTGGACGGTGGCCTGAGTTGCCGCCTTCGTATGAATTGTTTGTTGACCATGCAGCTTCTTCTGCATAGATCGTGTGACGTGCACCTGACATATCGATGTCAAATTTCACTTCATCAAAAATAAAGAATTCTGGTTCTGGACCGAAGAATGCTGTATCGCCGATACCCGTTGATTTCAGGTATTCTTCTGCACGACGTGCGATAGAACGTGGATCACGCTCGTAACCTTGCATTGTTGATGGCTCGATTACATCACAAGTCACCACAACAGTTGGTGCAGAGAAGAACGGGTCCATGAACGCTGTTTCTGGATCTGGCAACAGGATCATGTCAGAAGCTTCAATGCCTTTCCAACCAGCAACTGAAGAACCGTCAAACATTTTGCCATCAACAAAAGTGCTTTCATCTACGGTGTGTGCTGGAAAGCTCACATGCTGTTCTTTACCACGGGTATCGGTAAAACGGAAATCAACCCATTCCGCTTCGTTTTCTTTAATTAAATCGAGAACCTTGTTGCTCATGCTTACTATGCTCCAGCGCTAGAAAAATCAATAAAAAATCAATGCAACAACTTATATCGTGAAACAGTTGCTAGTCACTCGCCTTATCAATGCAACCAATGCCATTCGGCACGCATTCACATTAAAAAGACTCAAACAACATCAACACTTTTGATAAAACGGTGACTACTCTAAGCAAAGGACGTACCAAAATAGACCATAAATACGAACTTGCCTTAAATCAGTCCATTGAAATCAAGTGTTTCTTGCATTTACCACCATCAAACTCATTTTTTGATTATACCGCATGGCATTCATGCGTATATCAGAAAAGCTTAGGCTCAAACCAAATAAAACAATCTGAACCATTTTGGTGCGAAAATAAAAATACACCCTTTAAGATCGCACCAAATTAACGCAAAAAACCAATCAATCTATGAGAATGCACTCTTTGCACATGCTCATTGCAATAATCAATAGTGTTACTTCGCTGCGTAGCGACTTGACATCTTCTCAAGCGAAATTGGATTAATTTTGCTTGCGTTGCCTGACGTACCAAATTGGTTGTAACGGTCAACACAGACATCACGCATTGCTTTAACCGTTTCGCCAAAGAATTTTCGTGGATCAAACTCTGAAGGATGTTCCGCCATAAAGCGACGCATTGCACCAGTAGACGCCAAACGTAAATCGGTATCAATATTCACTTTGCGAACGCCATGCTTGATCGCTTCAATGATTTGTTCAACTGGCACGCCATAAGTTTCTTTAATGTCGCCGCCATGTTCATTGATAATTTTCAACCAATCTTGTGGCACCGAACTTGAACCGTGCATCACCAAATGAGTATTTGGGATTTTTGCGTGAATTTCTTTGATGCGGTCGATCGCCAAAATGTCGCCTGTCGGTGGACGGGTAAATTTATATGCACCGTGGCTTGTACCAATCGCAATTGCCAAAGCATCGACATTGGTATCCGCCACAAATTGAGCAGCTTCTTCGACAGTGGTCAGCAATTGAGAATGATCTAAAACACCCTCTGCGCCTACGCCATCTTCTTCGCCAGCCAGACCCGTTTCTAAGCTACCAAGGCAACCAATTTCACCTTCGACAGAAACACCACAAGCGTGAGCTAATTTAACCACTTCACGTGTGACATTGACGTTGTATTCATAATTTGTTGGTGTTTTACCATCGGTATTCAGCGAACCGTCCATCATGACTGAGCTAAAACCCAGTTGGATTGAACGTTGGCAAATTTCTGGGCTAGTCCCATGATCTTGATGCATGACGACTGGAATATGTGGCCACTCTTCGATCGCCGCCAAAATCAAATGACGTAAGAACGGCGCACCTGCATATTTACGTGCTCCAGCACTGGCTTGAACGATTACTGGAGAATTTGTTTTATCCGCAGCTTCCATAATGGCGCGCATTTGTTCGAGATTATTGACGTTGAAAGCTGGAACGCCATAGCCATGTTCAGCAGCATGATCAAGCAATTGGCGTAACGAAATAAGTGCCATAACTGAAAACTCTTTATGAAAACGATATAAAAAAAACAATCCGCAGATTCTAACCTACTTGAATCCATTTTGGATGAGGTTTTGACGGATTTTATATACAGAAGTTTGTATGTTTTAAAAATACTGGACATAAAAAAACCTCACATGATGTGAGGCTCTTTTATTTGGGTAAAGATCAAACAATTAGTTTTTCATCACTCAACCCAACTACACTTTCATAAAGACTAAAATTATTTAGTTTCTTTAATTTTGTCAGCAGTTGCTTGTGCAGCATTAGCAGTCGTTTGCGCAGCGTTTGCAGCAGCATCTTTTACATTTGCAACTGTTGCATCTTTCACATTTGCAGTTGCATCAGCAGCTTTTGTTGCAGCTTCAGCAGTTGCATCAGCAGCTTTTTCAGCACTGTTTGCTACAGCAGAAGTCGCATCTTGAGTTGCATCAGCAGCAGCTGTTACACCAGATGCCGCAGAATCAGCAGTTGCAGCAACAGAACTTGCAGCTTCATTTGCAGCTTCTTTCGTTTTATCACATGCAGTCAAAGCCAAAGGAAGAGCCAAAGCAGCAACAATCAGGATCGAAGATTTCATAAGTATTTCCTGTAATAATGTAGGGTTGAGTCACGAGGACTTGCTCAGACAATAACACACCATATATGACAGAAAAAATACTATGTAACAAAAAAACGCACTTCTCTCTAGCTTAAATACAACTACATAAAGAACAAATGCTTATTTAGTCGCAACGTGTCAACAAAATCGCAACTGCGGGAAGTACTTTTCCTTCAACAAATTCAAGAAACGCTCCACCACCCGTTGAAATATAACCAATTTTTTCTGAAACGTGGTATTTATCAATCGCAGCCAAGGTATCACCACCGCCTGCAATAGAAAATCCTTTACTTGCGGCAATTGCTTCAGCCAAAGCCTTTGTCCCGTAACCAAATGCATCAATTTCGAAAACACCGACTGGACCATTCCACAAAATGGTCTTAGCTTGGTCAATTAAAGTTGCAAATTGCGCAGCTGTATCTACACCAATATCCAAAATCATATCAGTATCACTGATATCAGCAACGTTTTTAGTGACAGGTGTGCTATTCGCAACAAATTCCATGAAATCGCCACTTAAATTTGCGGCATCAATCACCACAACATCCGTTGGCAACGGCACGCTGACTTTGCTTGCAATCGCTTTTGCAGTTTCGATTAGATCTGGCTCATACAAAGATTTACCCACATTGTATCCAGCAGCGGCCAAGAATGTATTTGCAATCCCGCCACCCACAATAATCTGATCACAAACGCCAGCTAATGATGTAAGAACATCTAATTTTGTCGATACTTTAGAACCTGCAACAATCGCAACCATTGGCTTTTCAGGGGCTTGCATAGCACGACCAAGCGCATCAAGTTCAGCAGCCAACAGTGGACCTGCGCACGCAACTTTTGCGTAACGCGCGACACCTTCAGTAGACGCTTCAGCGCGATGAGCTGTACCAAATGCATCCATCACAAACACATCACACAGTGCTGCGTATTTTTGCGCCAATTCTGGATTATTTTTCTTTTCGCCTGCATTGAAACGGACGTTTTCAAGCAAGACGACTTGACCTGCTTGGACTTCAACGCCACTTAAGTAGTCAGTGACGAGTGGTACATCTTGACCCAATGCGTTAGACAAATATGCCGCAACGGGTGCAAGTGAATTTTCAGCACTGCTCTCGCCTTCAGTTGGGCGTCCAAGATGTGAACAGACTATCACTGCCGCGCCTTGCGCGAGTGCTGCTTTAATGGTTGGTAATGAGGCACGTAAACGCGCATCACTTGTAATTTGACTGTTTTTCACAGGAACATTTAAATCTTCGCGGATCAATACACGTTGACCAGTTAAATCTAAATCTGTCATTCGTTTGAAATTCATAGTACTCATCACCAAACAATCTCGCGGGGTCGCAAATGGAAGCGCATATTGTAAAGGAATTTTTAAGCCGAGCACATTTCTATTATTTTAAGTTGCGTCTTTGCTCGCTCATTTTTTAGCAAAAGTTCAACCGATGCCATTACGAAATGATGTATCGTGGTGAAAACAACCAAAAAATGAATCAATCATGGACCAATTTTTTAGCAATCCTTATTTAGATGTGGCGGTTCGTAGCCTAGCCGTCTATTTATTCATCTTGATCGCCATTCGATTGAGTGGCAAGAAAGAACTGTCACAACTGAATACCACCGATGTCGTACTGATTTTATTGATTAGTAATGCTGTACAAAACGCCATGGTCGGTACTAATTCGAGTCTTTCGGGGGGATTAGTTGCTGCTACGGTATTATTTACAGCCAATTACATCATCAAGAAAATATTGTTTAAAAATAAGAAACTCAGAGAGTTCATCTCTGAACATCCAGAAGTTCTGATTCACAACGGTACGTTAAATTGCGCTATTTTAGATAAACAAGGCATCAGCAATGACGAGCTGAAAGAGGCGATGCGTGAGCATGGTGTTGAAAATTTTGCTGATGTAAAACTTGCCATGTTAGAAATCGACGGTAATATCAGTATTATCTCTATCGATCATTCGCTCAATAAAAATCACCTCACCCAGACTTACCATAAACGCCGTAGAGCGCACAAAACATTAGGGAGCGTCAATTGACACTCCCTGTTATTTAGCATTTTAAATTTTTCTATAAAAAATTAACCTGCCGGTGCGTGATACAGCAAGAACAATTTAGTCAGATTTTCTGGAATCTCTTCTGCCATCTCTTCCATCAAATCAGGATTTTGACGTACATTTTCCAGATCAGGCTCGCCTTCAATGCCGCTGAACACCATCATTGGCAGAGTCAACATGATGACATCTTCTTCTTCGTCAGCCAGCTCAAACCATGCTTCATCATTCAAGAACAACGCATCAACGAAACCAACCGCCCAATCGCCCAAACTTGAATCCACCGAAATTTCTTCGATTTCAACAGGGAAACCAATATGCTCTTCGCTAAGTAAGGTTTGCAAAATATCGTTGCGCCACAGATCGATGTGCTCAAGAATTTCTTTTGGAATATCTTTTTCGTGCTCATCAAACAAATGCTTGCGCCAATCTTTTAGATCAGGCCCAACCACTGTCGCACACAAAAAACCATGCGTTGCCGCAAAATCCAAACCAAACTCGTTGGTTTCACCATCTAAGTAGTCAGCCAGCAGATCTAGATCAAGCTCAAGGATCGCCATGAGACACACTCCAATACACAAAAAGATGTCGCCACTCTAACAAATTTGAAAGGTTTTTGGGTGTAATAAAACGCAATGATTTGTCTAGACGAGTAAGATTTAGCATCAACGAGCAAATAGTGCACAAAAAACAAAAAACCAATTCCGAGTTATAGAAATTGGTTTTTGTTGATCGACAGCACAGAATTTAAGAATTACTCATCTTCTAAATCAAAGTCATATTCTTTTAAATGTGCTTGCAGTCGTTTTTCTTGCAAAATATCATCAATCAAACGTCGTTTCATCAATGACGCTTTACTATGGTGTAATGATTTATGATTCACTTCAGGCACGAGATCTATGTCTACGAATGCCTCGTCTAGTTCAAAATCCTGGCTTCCAGCGCTACTCATCATGATCTCCATCAACAATTTATTTTTTTGGAAAAACTATTTAACAAAAACATCCCATTAGCAACGTATATAAACACTTAAGATTACAGTGTCAAGACAATTAAATGA
>CAYJUB010000120.1:0-6707 GCA_964373145.1 uncultured Moraxellaceae bacterium | reverse complement strand
GCACAGCCTGTGACTTTTGGTCATCATTTGATGGCGTGGTTTGAAATGTTGCTCCGTGATGGCGAACGCCTGATTGATTTGCGTCACCGTGTGAATCGCTTGCCGTTGGGCTCTGCGGCTTTGGCAGGCACGACCTATCCAATTAACCGCGAATACACTGCACAGTTATTGGGCTTTGAAGCAGTTTGTGAAAACTCTCTCGATGCCGTTTCTGATCGTGATTTTGCCATTGAATTCACCAGCGCTGCTGCGCTGATCATGATGCATTTATCCCGCATCAGTGAAGAACTCGTTCTGTGGACGTCTGCACAATTCCGTTTTGTGCAAATTCCAGATCGCTTCTGCACGGGCTCATCGATCATGCCGCAAAAGAAAAACCCAGATGTGCCTGAATTGATACGCGGTAAAAGTGGTCGTGTGTATGGCGATCTCATGAGTTTATTAACCCTCATGAAAGGTCAACCACTCGCCTACAACAAAGACAATCAAGAAGACAAAGAACCGCTGTTTGATGCGATTGATACCGTGCGCGGTAGCTTGCTCGCCTTTGGTGACATGATTCCTGCACTTGTGCCAAACATCGAAGTCATGAAAGAAGCCGCACTCCGTGGATTCTCAACCGCAACCGATTTAGCCGATTACTTGGTTAAAAAGAACATAGCATTCCGTGACGCGCATGAAATCGTCGGTAAAGCCGTTGCACTGGGTGTGCGTGAAAACCGCGACTTGTCTGAACTGACATTGGCTGAACTGCAACAATTCTCAAGTTTAATCACTGAAGATGTATTTGCGGTTCTGACTTTGACGGGTTCTGTTGCAGCGCGTGACCATTTGGGTGGAACTGCACCACGTCAAGTGAAAGCAGCGATTGCTCGTGCTGAAACGAGATTGAAGGATTTGTTGGGGTAATCTCTAAGACTTCCACATAGGGTGCGCATTGCGCACCAAACTCGTACCGATCTCTGAACTGGTGCGCGGTGGCACCCTATGATTTTGGTAGGTTGGTGTTGAGGAACGAAACCCAACGATTATGTAAACGCTAAATAACTCGTAATGCGCAATATGCCAAAGCACATTGCGCAAATCAAAATCTGACATAACTATGAAATATATCTAAGTTATTATTTTAAAAATTTAAATTTCCAAAAATTGATTTTGTTTATATTGTTCGACCATAATTTCTTATCTATAAATTTAAAACAGGCGTCATATGAAATATATACTTTTAGTAGCGCTTTTATTTTTACAAGGTTGCGCACAAATGATTCCAGCTAAGGCAACTCGAATTGAATCAGGAGTCTATATGTTACAGGCTACTGGTAATATGTTTGCCTCAACTGATTCCTTAAGGAAGAAAGTTGATAAAAAAGCAGAGTCAGTTTGTGCAGGAAAGGGTTTTGATGATTTATCATCCAATGCTCAATGGCAGAATCAGCAATTTTATAATGTTGGTGTTGTTATGTCAGCAGGCTATCAAATTTTTAATAAAAGAATTAAATGCAAAGAGTAGGCTCACAGAATCTATTTAGAAAATAACCCACATCATCTCAAACCAACCAAATCCCACTCAGCAATCGGTTCATACTCTGCCCCTTCAGAACTCAAACGTGAACGCACCAATGCCAAAGTTCCCGCTTGCCAATTAAGCGTAGGCCAAATTGGCAACGCCGCCTCATGATGCTTGAGCTTACGCGCAAGCGTGACATGCGGTTTGAAGCGATGTTTCTCGACTGAAAAAACCGCCATCTGTAAACCCGTAGATAAATTACCTACCAGACGAGTCAACGCAATTGGCTCATCACTTGTGCGTAAACACGCCAAATCCGTCTTTCCCCAACATTCAATCTTATTAAAATTTAGCGCAATCGGCTCATGTGCTACATCAGCACCAAGCCGACTCAGCACGCCAACACGATCAGCCGCGATTTCACCCAAGAAATGGAGTGTCAAATGCAAATTAGAAGCAGGTTGCGGTTTTCCACCTAGTGCAGCCAACAGAGGACTCGTCGCGTGGAACCATTCAATTTGAGTCGCCTCATCGGGCCACAAGGCAAAGAATAAACGCATTATTTTTAAGGTCTAGGAAAAAGGAATATCTAGACATCCGAAAGACATAGTGTCGCACGATTTAGCGTAAAATTCATCCAATAGGATTGATGTGAATCATTCTAGTAACCGTAGGGTGTGCATTGCGCACCAAACACGTTGCTGCATTTGAAATAGTGCGCAGTGCGCACCCTACGGACTTTTAAACGGTATTAAAAAAAGACCAAGTAACAAAAATCACTCAGTCTTTTTATTCAACATATCATCCAATCACTTCGCATAAATCTGATCAAAAATTCCACCATCAGCAAAATGTACTTTCTGCGCGTTTCTCCAACCGCCAAATACTTTATCAATCGTGAATAACTTCACTTTGGCGAATTGACCTGAGTATTTCGCTGCGACTTTTGGATCACGTGGACGGTAGAAATTCTTCGCCACAATCTCTTGTCCTTCTGGCGTATAGAGATACTTCAAATACGCTTCTGCCAATTTACGCGTGCCTTGTTTATCCACGGATTTATCCACCACCGCAACCGATGGTTCAGCCAAAATCGAAATCGACGGCGTCACAATCTCAAACTGATCAGGACCTAATTCTTTGGTCGCAAGGAGCGCTTCATTTTCCCAAGTCAGCAGCACATCACCAATGCCTCGCTGTGAGAACGTCGTCAATGAACCACGCGCACCCGAATCCAATACCGCCACATTCTTATACAGCTTACCAACAAACTCTTGAGCTTGCGCAGGCGTGCCACCTTTATTCAGCTCATAACCCCAAGCTGACAAATACACCCAACGCGGCGCACCACCCGTTTTAGGATTTGGGGTAATGATACTGACACCCGGTTTAACCAGATCATTCCAATCTTTGATTTGTTTTGGATTGCCTTTACGCACTAAGAAAACAATCGTTGAGGTGTACGGTGCAGAGTTATTGGGCAGACGTTTTTGCCAGTCTTTGGCAATCACACCTGTATCACTGATCGCATCAATATCATTCGCCAATGCCAATGTCACGACATCCGCATCCAACCCTTCAATCACCGAACGCGCCTGCTTGCCCGAGCCACCGTGAGATTGTTTGAAATTGACCTCTTCGCCTGTTTTGGCTTTCCAATACTTGCCAAACGCTGTGTTGAAATCAGCATATAGCTCGCGCGTTGGATCGTATGAAACGTTCAGCAACTCAGATCCTGCCCATGCAGAAATCGAAAGTGTCAGCGCACTCACCAGTAGAACGGTTTGTTTAATTGCAGCCATGAAGATACCCCTATTTAAATCTTATGTAGACTTGCAGGGTATCAACATGACGTTTGCTAAAAAAATAATAAAAACAGGTTTGGTTATGCAGAAATGAACTAAGTAAAGATCAAGGACAATTACATCGTAAAAAGGCCATCCGTAGACAGCCTTCTTTGTCGAGCTATGGGAAGCGACTTAAATCATCGCTCGCCCATACTCTCACTCTTATGCTGCATCAGCGGACTCAAGAAATACTCAATAATGCGTCGCTTACCTGTTCTGACTTCAACCGTAACGGCCATACCTGGACTCAGATTGACGCGCTTACCATCCACAGTCAGCCATGATTTATCTAAACCGATCCGAGCATTAAAAATAGGGCCACGCTTCTCATCATTGATCGCATCTTGAGAAATCGAAATCACATGTGCGGGTAACATCCCATATTTGGTAAACTGGAATGTTTCCACTTTAACTGCTGCTTCTTGCCCCACATTTACAAAACCCACATCTTTATTTTCAATCGTCGCTTCGACTTGAATTCCATCTTGCTTAGGCACAATCACCATCAAAGCTTGTGCTGGGGTCACAACACCACCCACGGTATGTACCGCTAATTGCTGCACGGTTCCACTGACAGGCGCAGTAATGGTCATCAGACGATTCTGGCGTGTCGCTTTGACCAAATCCTGTTCCATTTGGGCCGATTGCAACATGCCTTGCTGAATAGTATCTCGACTGACACGACGTGTCTCCGCATCTAACTCAAGCTGCTGATTGCGAGTGGCTTGCATGGCCGCACTGAGTTCATTCAGACGACTTTTTTGCGTGGCGAGATTACCCTCCAACTCCAATCGTTGACGTTGCTTTTCAAGATAGGTATGGCGCGGAATATAGTTGTTTGCGAGCAAGCCTTTATAATCATTTTCCTGCTGCTGGATCAACGGCAGGGTCTGCTGAATACTTTGAATTTGCGCTTGTACCGATTGACGCTCCGCTTCATGTTGATGAATTTGCGAGGCCAACAGATTGCGTTTGGTTTGATACTCATAGTACTGACTAGAAACGCGTTGCTGAGCCTCAAGGCTCATCCCATGATCCACTTGTGGAATTTGAGAAATAACTGGTTTTTTTCCACCAATAACAGCTTGCTCAAGGGCTTGGCCCTGCTCAACATCAAGCTGTGCTGAAGAAAGTGATTTCTGTAATCGACTCACATCCGCTTGCGCTGCCTCAGCATCCAACGTCAGTAACACATCGCCAGCTTTGACCACTTGACCATCGCGGACGTGTATCTTGCTAATACTGGCATTGTCGGGTGATTGAATCACTTTGGAGTTGCCATTGAGGATCACTTTCCCAGAAGCAACAGCGACAATATCAATTTTGCCAAAACAGGCCCATGTCAATGCCAGCACCAACAGGGTCATTAGAGTCCACATCGCCACACGTGGTAACGGACTCAAAGGCGTGTCTTGCAAAGCCAAAACAGCTGGTAAAAACTCAGCTTCATCACGATTACGGGGCTTAGCAACCATCTCTTTTCGGTAACGCCATGACAGGCGAAAAGCCTCGCCATAACGTCCGAATAATTCACCTAATGCAGAAAGGTGTAGTTTCATTTGATCATCCAAAACATAATTTTAGCCTTGTTGAAGTCGATGCAGATACGCATATAGACCATTCGGATTAGCTAACAGCTCAGCATGGGTACCGACTTCAACAATCTGTCCCTTATCCATCGAAACAATACGATGCGCATCACGTACAGCTGATAAACGATGCGCAATAATAATCACCGTACGTCCCTGACTAATCAGTTTCATATTCTTCTGAATGACGGCTTCCGACTCATAATCCAGCGCACTGGTTGCTTCATCAAAAATCAAAATACGTGGATCATTCATCAACGCACGCGCAATCGCAATCCGCTGACGTTGTCCACCAGAGAGCGTCGCACCATGCTCACCAACCATCGTATCGTAAGCATCAGGCAGTTCAGAAATAAACTCATGGGCCCCAGCCATTTTTGCCGCACGGATGATCAGCTCAAGTGGCGCACCCGTATCTGTCAGCGCAATATTGTCGCGAATGGTTTGGTTAAACAGCATATTTTCTTGTAAAACCACACCAATTTGACGACGGAGTGAAGACGCATCCACGGTGCTCAAATCCATCCCATCGACCAAAATACGACCGCGTTCAGGCACATATAAACGCTGAACCAAACGCGCGAGTGTACTTTTTCCCGAACCACTGCGCCCCACGATCCCGATCATTTCACCAGGGCGAACTTGGAGAGAGACGTTGCGTAATATTTCGTTCCCTTCTGGACGATAGCGGAAACCCACTTGGTCAAAGGTAATCGCGCCTTGAATCCGAGGTAATGAACTGCGATTGGTCACTAAATCTGTATTACTATTCAAAATATCACCCAAGCGCTGCATCGAAATGCCCACTTGCTGGAAATCCGTCCACAGCTGCGCGATACGCATGACGGGTTGTGCAACTTGTCCAGACAGCATGTTAAACGCAATCAACTGTCCGATCGTCATCTCGCCTTTCAACACTTGATGAACGCCGAACCAGATTAGTAACACCGTCACCAACTTGCTAATCAATGTCACGCCACTATTGGCGATCGTACCCAGTGTGACCGTCTTAAATCCAGCAGAAACATAGGCAGCCAGTTGATTATCCCAACGTCGAGTGAGCTGAGGCTCAACTGCCATAGACTTGACCGTCCCCACCCCTGAAATCGTCTCAACCAAGAAGGATTGATTCTCAGCACCACGACTGAACTTTTCATTCAGTCTGTTCCGCAACATTGGCGTAATCAGCAGCGATACCAAAAAATACAGGGGTAATGATGCGATCACAATCCATGTCAATGTTGGACTGTAGTAATACATCACGGCTAAAAATAAAAATGAAAAAACAAAATCTAAAACTAAAGTCAGCGCATTACCCGTCAGGAAACCACGAATATTTTCCAGTTCTCGCACACGTGCAACCGAATCACCGACCCGACGCGCTTCGAAATACGACAATGGCAATGCTAGTAAATGACGGAATAAACGCCCACCCAATTCAACGTCGATCCGACTGGTGGTATGTGCGAATGTATAACTACGTAGTGCAGTCAATAAAACTTCAAAGATGACAACAGCCGTTAGGCCAATCGCCAAGACATCTAAGGTGGTATAGCCGCGATGGACTAACACCTTGTCCATAATGACTTGAAAGAATAATGGTGTCACTAACGCCAATAACTGAATAAAGAAACTGACGATCAGCACTTCAATCAATAGCCGACGATATTTAACAATCGCCGGAACAAACCACGTAAAGTCAAATTTACCAAGTTCTTGCACCAAAGACGCTTTCGAATTCATTAAAATGATTCGACCTGTCCA
>CAYJUB010000119.1:0-6721 GCA_964373145.1 uncultured Moraxellaceae bacterium | reverse complement strand
CAGATGACTTGTTTACGTCCAATTCGATCCCCAATCGGCCCGCCGAGTATCGTTCCCGCTGCAACTGCGCCTAAGAAAATGAACAAATACACTTGCGCAGACTGAATGGATAAGTGGAATTTTTCCATTAAGTAAAACGTGTAATAGCTGGTTAGACTCGCCATATAGAAAAACTTAGAGAACATTAAGCTTATCAATACTGCCACTGCGATTTGCACCTGACGACGTGGGAGTGCATTGGCCGTTGCAGGGGGCTTTGGTTTAGCTGCGTTTATTTGCTGCTGTTCTTTATACCAACCTCCGACTTTCCACAGGACTGCAATCCCGACGACTGCGGCGAGGGCAAACCATGCCGTGCTATTTTGTCCATGCGGCACAATAAAGATCGCAGCAAGCAGAGGGCCTGTTGCACTGCCGATATTTCCACCAACTTGGAAAATCGATTGTGCTAAACCATGTTGACCACCCGAAGCCAGACGTGCGACACGAGAAGATTCAGGGTGAAAAATCGACGAGCCTGTTCCCATAAATAGCGCAGCAACTAATAGCATCGTATAGTTCTGTGCGAATGCGAGGAGAAGAATCCCCGTCATGGTGGAGGTCATGCCAAACACAAGGGAGTACGGCTTTGGATGCTTATCGGTATATGAGCCAACGAGCGGCTGCAACAACGACGCCGTGATCTGATAGGTGAACGTCACTAAACCAATTTGAGCAAAAGTGAGGTTAAAACCGCCTTTCAGAATGGGATAAATCGCCAGCAGCAACGCTTGAAGTAAGTCATTAATAAAATGACTAAAGCTGATCGCACCGAGCACCCGAAAACGGGTGAGATTGGCGGCAGTCGGTTTCGTTTGCGCGGTTTCTGTAGATTCCATAACAATCTCGGGTGGAAAATAATTTTCATCTGCATAAGGTGATGATGATTTTATTTTTAGATCATACGCCACTCTAAAACGACATTCCTGCGAGAATATGGCAACATATATTGTGAAAGTGACATTTTGGTTTATTCATTTGAAATGCTGATCTTGTAAGGAATCAGATGATGTCTTTAAGCGCATCCCATGGGTGTTTGCACTATATGCAATTTGATCATAGCAAGATGCCAGTTACTGCATTGGCGAAAGATTATATGCATGGTCAAACCACGGATCGGCATTCTCATCCACACGCACAATTGATTTATGCGGTGCGCGGCGTCATGTTGGTCTGCACTGATCAGGGTCAATGGATTGTGCCGCCATCACGGGCGATTTGGATGCCTGCGCATATTGACCATTGGGTGCGGATGATTGGCGAAGTGCATATGCGTACCGCGTATATACGCCCCGATGCTGCGCCAGATTTGTTAACAGCTTGTCGGGTCGTTGGTGTGACGGCGTTGTTGCGCGAGCTTTTGCTTGCTGCGATGAACATTGAGCTGCCATACACAGCGGATTCACGTGATGGTCATCTCATGCAACTATTACTCGATGAAATTAAAGATGTGCAGCCGTTTTCATTACAACTGCCGAATCCGCAAGATCCACGGCTGATGCAAATCACCAAGACGTTGAGCCTCAATCCAGAAGACGATACGACAGTAGAAATGTGGGCGGTTCGATTGAGCATTACGCCAAAAACCATTCACCGTTTATTTTTCAAAGAAACAGGTATGACGTTTGGGCAATGGCGTCAACAAGCGAGGCTGTTGACGGCATTGGAGCGATTGGCGCAAGGTGAGAAAGTGCTGAGCGTGGCACTCGGACTGGGTTATAACAGTCCGAGTGCGTTTGCGACGATGTTTAAGCGGCAGTTTGGCGTGCCGCCGAGTCGGTTCTTTGATGAGTTGTGCTAATGATTAATCATTAACGCAATCGAATATGAATCAAATGCGTTGCGGCAGTTGTCGTCAAATCATCGCCACGATCATCAAAATAACGGTGGTTTTGCGCCGCGCCTGACAAGTCTTCTAACACGTCAAAGCCGATTTCATTCAGCGCAGCATGCAGCTGTTCAGGCTCGAACTGTCCAATCAGAGGCTCACTCATGTATTTGGTGAAACGGGATAAGGCCATGCTACCTAAGCGTTCCGCGCCTGAGAGTTTGTGATAAGGAATTGAATAGTCAAACACCACTTCACTGCCAGCCGCTGCCACTTTTGCAATCGCGCGAAGTGTATATAACGTGGTTTCTGGTTGCAGATAATGTGTTGTCCCCAGCCATGAAAAAAAGCTGACTTGCGCTTGTTGATAACTGCTGCGTAAGAGTGCTTCAAATAACGATTCTTCTTCAAAGTTAATCGAGACAAACTCAACGTTATTGGGAATCGCGCCAAGCAATGCCATTTGTTCTTTTTTGGACTGCTGGCTATCTGGATGATCCACTTCAAAAATCTTGAGTGCAGACATGGCTTTGCTTTGGCGTAAGGAAAATGAATCCAAACCTGCGCCAACCAAGACATATTGACTAGCACCTCGTGCGACCGCTGCGGCAAGCTGGTCTTCGGCATAACGTGCGCGTCCGATTACCTGTCCGATGAGTAATCCAACAGGACTAAATGCACGCGGCTGCAAAAAATGCCGCCACTTTCTGCTTTTTAAGATGCGTCTCCAGCCCGAACTGGTGAACTTGATTGCATACGGATCAGAGAACAGTGGGTTCTCTGCATAGAGCGTGTGGCTTGCACGTAAAGCTGCGGCGCCTTCGGCTGTGCGGCTTCGTTGTCCTGCTTTCATAGGGATGACTCTCGATTCATGCGGCTGTTTATTGTTCACGAATAATATGTGTTTTGCGCACTCGTTTTGTACAGGAGAGTGTCTAAGTTGTACAGCACATTTTTAGCCAAAATTGTTGGTTGAAAGTGTTAGAAGTATTCGTCCTAATCTCAAAAAATGGTTTGGTTATCACGAACGATTATTTTTATAAACGATCAGTGGTCAATATAATCAAAAAGTAAGTTATTTGAATGAATGTTAAATAATTCAAATAATTGGTTCTATCTATTTATTTGAAAATAATAAAAAACGATCATTTACAAGTCATTATCACTTCTCGTATCCCTTGAATATAGCCGTATATCAAGGGATTTTTTTTACGTTGTGTTTACTGATTTTACTCATAAAAACGTGTGAATGTATCTTTCACACGTTTCATAAATAGCCTATTTGCTGATTAGTGACTCGATTTGCACGGGCAAGCCGTTCAATGCCGCTACGCCTGTTAGCGCATCGAAATGTTGTTCATCCGTGATGTCATTCAAACTCACGCCAGCATGTTGGCTGGCAATGCCCAGTTTGATGCCGTCACGATCATGGCCAAAGCCATGCGGCACAGAAACCACACCTAGCATGATTTCCGAGGTGATTTCAGCTGGAAGATCGATGCTGCCTACGCGAGTACTAATCCGTACGAGCGAACCATTTTCAATCTGTAATCGTGCTGCATCGTCTGGATGGAGCATCGCGGTACACCGATTTTTTCCTTTTACCAACCGATGTGAATTATGCATCCATGAATTGTTGCTGCGGACATGACGGCGACCGATTAAAAGCATTTCTGTGTGTTCAGTTTTATGCGATTGACCATGCAATCGTGCGAGTGCGCGCGCCATGTCGTTTAGGTATAGTTCAGGAGCCAGTTTGATGCGACGATCCGCGGTAAACAAGCGTCGTGGTAATACCGATTGTAGGGGGCCCAGATCAATCCCATGTGGCTCGGCTTCAATCATCTTTAGATTTAATCGACGAGTGCGGCTGCTGAAAATACTGGTTGCATCCGCCAGTGGTTTTAATCGACTGCTGCCAAGCCAAGCACTGAGGGTGTTTTTACTAAGAGTGTAAGGTTTACGACTCAAGAAAAAATCACTCACCAACTGATCGAGTTTGGATAATGATTTTGGACGATAACCATACGGCCCAACGCGTAGCAAGAGGTCGAGCATGCCTTCCATTTTGAGTGTTTCAAGTCCACGTTGTAAACCACGCCATAACGTCCGATCAAGCGCATTCTTTGAATTTAAACGCACGATCAATTCCAACATGATTTGCCAATCATGCCGTGAGTCAACAGGTGCTGGCAAAAGTGGCGGCGAATATTTCACGATATTACGCACAGCCCAAGCGTTGAGTAAAATGTCAAAATGCCCACGTTCCAATGCACCTGTCGGCGGCAAAATTAAATGGGCATGACGAGTGGTTTCATTGAGATAAATATCAATACAAACCATGAATTCAAGTCCTGCCAAGGCTTCATCTAGCTGACGACCGTTCGGTGTAGACAGAACAGGATTACCTGCATGGGTAATCAACGCACGAATCTGTCCTTTGCCTTGGGTGAGCATTTCTTCGGCCATCACGGCAACAGGTTTTTCACCCGCAAAGATCGGCAAGCCGCGCACGCGGGTTCGCTCCGTGTTCAAACCACCAGCAAGATCAGTCGCTCCGCTCAATCCAATAACATCAATTGCAGGCTGGGTAAACATCGCGCCGCCTTCACGATCGAGATTGCCCGTGACGATGTTCAATGCATAGATCAGCCAAGCGGTGAGTCCACCAAATTCTTGGACATTCGAACCAATACGCCCATAACAAACTGCACGTTCCGACGCTGCAAAGTCACGTGCCAGCGCACGAATTTCCACTGCGCTAATCCCTGTGATCTCTGCTACAGATTGAGGCGTAATGCCCGATACCGCATTGCGCAACAGCTCTAAACCATCGGTAAATGTCGTCAAGTGTCCTAAATCAACACGATCTTCAGCAAACAGCACTTGCAGCATTGCTGCCAACAAAAACACATCCGTTCCCGGACGAATAAACAGATGTTGATCCGCTTTTATCGCACTTTCTGTACGTCGTGGATCGACCACAACCACACGTCCACCGCGCGTGCTAATGGCTTGAATTTTACCCATTGGATCGCCAGCAGACATGAGACTGCCATTGGACGCCGCAGGATTTGCGCCGATCATGAGCAGAAATTCGCAGCGATCTAAATCAGGCACAGTCATCAACGCTGGGCTTCCCAACATTTCATGCGTCGCAAACATCACCGCCAGTTGATCGACACTGGACGCGCTAAAACGACTGCCTGTTTTAAGCGCGGCAAGTAGGGGGCCCAACATGAGTAACGCGCCAGGGTGATGCGCCGTTGGATTGCCAATGTACATACCTACTGCATCGTTGCCATGTTCAGATTGGATGCGTTTGATGTTCTTCTCGACCATATCGAATGCATCATTCCAACTAATTTCTATCCATTCACTGCCGATCCGTTTCATCGGGCGGCGAATCCGGTCTGGGTCTTCTTGTAAGTCTTTCAGGGCGACGGCTTTAGGGCAAATGTGACCTTTACTAAGCACATCTGCTTTGTCGCCTTTAATCGACAAAATCTCACCCTCTTGATGTTCGATGACGACACCACACATTGCTTCACAAAGGTGGCAGGTGCGGAAGTGTTGTTGTGGCGTATTCATCCATAATTCCTTTTAAAAAAATCTAAAACGCGAATAATTATTTGTATTATGCCAGTGTTTTGCATGGGTAATGTATCTGTTGATCATAATCTCAGCAAGTTAACTTGGTATAGTGCATTGAAATAAACCTGATACAATCCTGAGAATCGCGCTAACAACGAAAATATGCAAGGAATGCAATGAGTTCACCTAATCAATTTACCCTGCTCAAACAACGCCGTTTCGCGCCATTCTTTTGGACGATGTTCCTCGGCGCGTTCAACGATAATATTTATAAAAACGCTCTCGTGATTCTGGTTGCCTTTCAAGGCTTACAATTATGGGGTCTCGGTTCAACTGAATTGGTCAATATGGCTGGTGCGATTTTCATTGCGCCGTATATTTTACTGTCGGCAACAGCAGGACAGCTTGCGGATAAATTTGAAAAATCGAGCTTAATTCGACGGATTAAGTTATTAGAAATTGCTCTGATGGTGATTGGTGCGGCAGGGTTTTATTTCCATAATGTGTCGTTGTTGTTTCTTATGCTATTTGGTCTCGGATGTCAGTCTGCATTATTTGGCCCTGTGAAATATAGCTTTATGCCGCAACATTTGAGCGATGCTGAACTCACGGGTGGCAATGGTTTAGTTGAGACAGGCATGTATGTTGCCATTCTCGGCGGGACGTTATTAGGCGGAGTCCTGATGGCGGATCATGCCAATGGTGCCATGTTTGTTGCACTCGTGACACTGAGCTGCGCGGTCATTGGGTATCTGTGCAGTCGCTCGATTCCAGACTCTCCTGCCGATGCGCCGCAGTTAAAAATCAATTGGAACTTGTTCTCAGAAACATTTAACAACTGGCAAATGATTAAAGGCAATCGTCCTTTACGTTTAGCGATTCTTGGTAACTCGTGGTTTTGGTTTTACGGCGCGATTATTCTTGCTCAAATTCCAAGTTATACCCAGAACATCCTGCATGGCAATGAAATGGTCACCACGGTGCTTTTAGCCGTCTTTTCAGTCGGTATTGGCGCAGGTTCATTACTCTGCGAAAAGCTCTCGCGAGGTCGGGTTGAGATTGGTCTCGTGCCGTTTGGCGCGTTTGGTTTAACGATTTTTGCTTTGATCTTGGTGGCGATTGAACCGACCGCTGTTGCAACGGGTACGGCGCTGACGGCGATGCAGTTTTTGCAAGAGGCACAAAGCTGGAAAGTCATGATTACATTGATGTTCATTGGCATGTTTGGTGGTTTTTATATTGTGCCGTTGTACGCGATGT
>CAYJUB010000118.1:0-6736 GCA_964373145.1 uncultured Moraxellaceae bacterium | reverse complement strand
TATTTTGCATGCAATTCGTAGCCAGCAGTGAAGCTGCCTTTTTGTTCGCCTTCTTTGTTGACGCCCATGTCGCCAGTTTGAATGCCTTTCACGCTACCATCTTCATGGTAAAGCACTTCTGATGCAGCGAAGCCTGGGAATACAGTGACTTCAAGCTCTTCAGCTTTGGTGTTCAACCAACGAACGACGTTGCCCAATGAGACAACATAGTTGCCATCGTTGTGCATCGTTTTTGGAACAAAGAAATGTGGAACTTTGATGCTCGCAGTCGGCGAGGTCAGCATGAAGACTTCATCGCGTTTTGCTGGAACATTCAGCGGAGCGCCAAGTTCTTTCCAGTCAGGGAACAATTCATTTAATGCGCGTGGTTCGAGCACTGCACCAGAGAGGATATGTGCGCCGACTTCAGAGCCTTTTTCAACAACACAGACTGAAAGGTCAGGCAGATTATTTTCAATTGCCAATTGGCGTAGTCGAATTGCGGCAGAAAGACCAGCAGGGCCTGCGCCCACAATTACAACATCAAACTCCATCGATTCGCGTTCGATGTGTTCCATAGGGTATCCTCGTTTAAGCGGGTGGCGACCAACAAACCGAACAGTGGCTGTTGCTGTGCTGCCCGAAGCATGAAATCATTGCTATACGTACATAGCTGCGGTGATAGTATAAAATCAATACTGTTTTTTCGCCACATTTACACGAATTAACTTGTCATTTTTAGTGAGTTAGCAGCATTTCAATGGTGCAAAATGCCCTACGATTTAGTGTAATCTCTTTTTAAGGTCAGTTACCATGACTCGATTGCCTGATGTGCAGGGTAATTTAGGTCAATTCAACGCAATGAATAGATTCCACATGAGAAAAATATGATTGAAAAGTCTCAGTCCACCCCAAATTTAGACGCGCTGTCGCGTTTGTTAGTGGATGAAAATGGTCAACCACTCAAGGCGATGCCGCCTGTTGAAAAGTGGAATCCTAAGTATTGTGGTGAAATGGATTTAGTCATTCGTGCGAATGGTGAATGGTGGAGTGAAGGCGTAAGAATGACGCGCGAGCCATTGATTAAGCTCTATTCAACGGTGTTGTGGCGTGAAGAAGAGGGTACGGAAGATCGTTATTATCTGAAAACGCCAGCAGAAAAGATTCAGATTCAGGTTGAAGATGCACCACTTTTGGTTGTCGATGTTACGCAAGTTGAGAATGATGGTCTGATCTTTATTCGCTGCACGACCAAAACGGGAGATGTGGTGATTGCGGATAGCGAGCATCCGATTGTAATGCGGACGTATAAGCACGAAGGCGTTGATGAGATTCGTCCTTATATTCGAATTCGTCGTAATTTAGATGCGCTGATTCATCGTAATGCGTTTTATCATTTGGTGGGTTGGAGTGATATGCAGCCTACTGATGCTGGTGAAGCGATGGTTTTGCTGAGTGGGCAAGAGCGGTTTATTTTAGGAACGATTTAACTTCTACAAGGTTTTAACTTTGTCGATTGAATCAATCATGGGTTGTTTGGAGTAGTCAGTTTGTCGGATCGTGCTCAAAAAAATAAGCATTCTGATGCACCGATTGGGGTGTTTGATTCAGGAATAGGCGGACTGTCGGTTGTGGCAGAGCTGCAATTACTGTTGCCGCATGAATCGATTATTTACCTTGCGGATACCGCGCATGTGCCTTATGGCACAAGGACTGATGATGAGATCCGCACGTTGACTGCCTGTGCTGTTGAATGGCTTCACCAGAAAGGCTGCAAAGCGGTTGTTGTTGCATGTAACACTGCGTCAGCGTTTAGTTTGACGCATTTACGTGCGAAGTATGGTGAAAGCTTTCCTGTGATCGGCTTAGTGCCAGCAGTCAAACCCGCAGTTCAATTATCCAAGAATAAAAAAATTGGTGTCTTAGCGACTCAAGGTACTTTACGCGGAACGCTATTAAAGGAAGTCATTGCAGAAATTGCTGTTCCTGCTGGTGTGGAAGTACTCACCGTGATGAGTCCTGCACTGGTGCCTTTTGTAGAAGCTGGGGAGCAGAATTCAGAGGCATGTTATGCCGAGTTAACTCGCGTGCTGACGCCGCTTGCTGACGCAGGTGTAAAGGAATTGGTTCTCGGTTGTACGCATTATCCGTTTTTATGCAACAGCATTAATTATATGTTCCCGAACGTATTTCATTTACTTGATTCCGGTGCTGCTGTTGCCAAACAGACAGCGCGTGTTTTATCGCAGCGTGAATTGCTGACAACAGCGAATGAAGCGAATGTGTTGAGTTGTTTTGTGACAGGCAATGTTGATCCAGCAAAACGCGTCATTGATCATTTAATCGAAAGAACCTTTACAGTGGCTAAAGCAGATTATCCTGTGGAATGTTTAGAAACGGGTGAATTAAAAGCCATCTAGCAAATTTTCCGTAAAACACGAGAAAAAGTTCAAAAAATAAGCGATAATCCGCCGCCCGAATATTCCCTTGCAACAACCATTTTATTGACAGGCTTAAAATTGACTGACAACGCGACACTCAAAGCTCCCAAAAAACGTATTTCTGTTGCGCCGATGATGGACTGGTCTGATCGTCATTATCGCCATTTCGCCCGCATGTTTCATCCTGATGCGTGGCTTTATAGTGAAATGGTGACGACAGGCGCGCTGATATTTGGCGACCGAGATCGACATCTGAACTTTAACGGTTCAGAGCATCCTGTAGTCTTGCAATTGGGTGGTTCTGATCCGCAAGCGCTCGCCACGTGTAGCAAAATGGCGCAAGACTATGGTTATGACGAAGTGAATTTGAATGTCGGTTGTCCTTCCGATCGTGTGCAAAATAATAAGATTGGCGCGTGCCTCATGGCCGAACCGCAGTTAGTCGCGGAATGCATTGCAGCGATGCAAAACGCCGTCACGATTCCGATTACGGTAAAGCATCGGATCGGGATTGATGATTTAGATAGTTACGAAGAAATGTTGAATTTCGTCGATACGGTTGCGGCGACGGGTTGTAAGCATTTTATCGTGCATGCGCGTATTGCCATTCTGAAAGGCTTAAGTCCAAAAGAGAACCGTGATATTCCACCGCTTCGTTACGAAGATGTCTATCGTCTCAAGCTTGAACGTCCGCATCTGACGATTGAGATTAATGGTGGAATTAGTACTGCCGATCAGATTGACCAGCAGCTCATTCATACCGATGGTGTGATGATTGGCCGAGCCGCTTATCACAATCCGTATTTGCTTGCTGAGGCTGGCGCGCGGGAAGGGTATGCGTTGCCAGATCGTTTTCAGATTATGCAGCAGTATTTGCCTTATCTTGAAGAACAAGTCGCAAAAGGCGTGTCGGTGTCATCAATGACTCGACATTTACTTGGTTTGTTTCAATATCAAGTGGGTGCGCGGCATTGGCGTCAGATGTTGAGTGGAGGTAATGCGAAAACATTAGCAGATGTCCACAATGCGTTGGATGTCATGCAAGAAGTCACACAAGTAGCGGCTGCACGTCAAGCAGATCGACTGATGTCTTTTAATGAAACTTTATTAAGCGAAAACAGCGCATAACTGCATTGGTTATATAGACAAATTCGTAAAAATCGCTAAACTAGCGGCTCGCTCAAGGGCGAGTTTGTTGTTGAAAGTCGTTGTAAAAAACAGTCGGGGCGTAGCGCAGCTTGGTAGCGCGCTTGCATGGGGTGTAAGAGGTCGAAGGTTCGAATCCTTCCGTCCCGACCAATTAAAATAATATGTTAGATGAAATTTAATATGATTTCATAAGTGTTTTATGTCGAAACTTAATCATCCGTGTACACCTTTGAATATTGATAACAAGTTAGCCATCCTTGATTTTTAACTCCAAATCATTTTTCAGCTAGTCTGATTAGAGCGCGTGCTCTTTGAAGTAGACCTAATACTTCTCTACGATTAGATACATCATCTACAGTACAGCTCAGAGTTTTAGCTTGTTCATCAAGCGGTACATTTTGGTTTTCCATCAAATAATTATCTTCAGATATTGTCCAAGCTTTTGCATTTGGATCAACAAAAATGGTTCTGCGTCGTGTTGTTCTTGCCATGTTAATTTACCAGTGGAATCTCATTCCAATTCGTCAATTAGTGAGTTGATCGGTTGTCTTGCCGCATTTGTGTTGGTGATGCAGGTTTAGCGACAATTCACTCATATCGTCTTAACAATTCGCGATGTTCAAGCGTCATAAAATCAGAAGTTTATAAAGCGTGACTTTGATCACTTTTATTTACATAAGAACAACAATCATGTTTTTTCATCAAAGTTACTTCTAGAATCAAGATGCAGCAGAGATCATCGATTAAACGGGATTTTTTTGCGTCGCAATTCTCACAAAAAAGTAGGAACTAAAGAATTTCCAAGCTAGAACTCGTCAAGCCTATCCTTGATAAAGAAAAAGCTCAGTTACACGATGGTTACATATTGAGTGCTAGTCATTTCTTATTCTGTACACATAGCAAGACGCTATCAATATTTTACAACAGTACCAGCACAATGCCTTATCCGGCCTACCGCAGACCAAAGGAATGGAGAGCGCTAGAATGAATACTAAAACTGTAATTATCCCTGCAAATGCAGCGACAACTCGCAAAGATGGCAGCGAAATTCGTAGGCACTTTGCCCTCGCTTTTCGGAGTCATACTGACGTGGTCACAGTCGATTGTTCACAAGTGGCACAATTCGGTGATGAATTTATCGATGAGTGCTTCGGTATGTTGACGTTGGACTACGGCTTAGTTGCATTCTATACTCATGTTCATCTGTTGCATGCGACTGAGAGACATTTATATGCGATTGCATATCATATCAACAAGCGTGAACAACAACGCGTTGGTCGACTTGCAATGACTCGCAATCATGTTCCATCGCAGCGTCCACAAGCAACTCAGTTACGGTATGCTTAATATATCATAAGGGGCTGAATTGAGTCGCTTTCTCCGGCACCAGCCCCTCTATCTTCATCTCATAAAGTCGCATCAATCTCTACTGCTTCAATCATAAGAAACACTTACACGTTAAGTCTAAATCTATACACACCTATTGAAATAATTGTTTAGTATTGAATATATAGCTTCAATCTATTCATTAAACTTGTCCTTTATCTAGCTTTAGATAATCAAAAAAATTATTCAAATTTGAGGTTAAATTATGTTCTCACTCCTAATGCAGTGGATGAAATCAAATCACATTTTACCCAAGATTTCAGATACAGAACGCCAAGCCTTAGAAGCGGGTGATGTGTGGATCGATGGTGGTTTTTTTGCAGGGAAACCTGACTTTGATATGATTTTGAGCCAGCCATATTCGGTTCTTACGGCTGAAGAGCAAGCGTTTCTTGATGGGCCATGTCATGAGTTGATCGAAATGGTCGATCAATATGAATTAACTCGCACAAAAAAAGTCCCTGAAAACGTGCTTGAGTTTATTAAAACCAATGGCTTTATGAGCTTTCTCATTCCGAAGCAGTACGGCGGTAAAGAGTTTTCGCCATTGGCGATTTCGACCATCATGGTGAAGTTGAACGCGCACTCTTTTACGATGGGGACTTATGTCGTTATTCCTAACTCTTTGGGTGCGGCTGAGCTGATTAAACATTACGGTACTGACGAGCAGAAAAATAGTTATTTACCAAAACTTGCAACGGGTGAATATGTCCCTTGTTTTGGTCTGACTGAACCCACTGCAGGTTCGGATGCAGCAAGTATTAAAGCAGAAGGTGAAGTCTTTGGTGATGAAGCGGGTGCAATACAGATCAAGCTCAATTTTCGGAAGCGTTACATCACGCTTGCGCCGACCGCAAATTTGGTCACGCTTGCATGTAAGTTAAAAGATCCGCATAACCTTTTGGGCAAAGGCGAAGATATCGGCATTACCACGGTGCTGATTCACAAAGGAACAGTCGGGTTTACGTCTGGTGATCATCATGCGCCAGTGGGTGAGCCTTTTGATAATGGGCCATTGATCGGTGAGGATGTCATTGTTCCGATTGGAAATATCATCGGCGGCGCAGAAAATGCTGGTAATGGTTGGCGTATGCTGATGGAACAGTTGGCGGGTGGTCGTGCAGTGAGTCTCCCAGCCGGTGCGATTGGCGGCACAAAATCAGTGGTGGCAACCGTGGGCGCTTATTCGATGGTTCGCCAACAATTTGGGATTGCGATTGGGCATATGGAGGGGGTAGAAGAAAAGGTCGGCAAGATTGCGGCATTAAGTTATCTGCTTGAAGCCTCACGGGTATTTAGTTGCTCCGCGCTGAATGCGGGTATCCATCCGCCTGTGGTTTCCGCCGTGCTAAAAACTTATACCACCGAGATTGCTCAAGATTTGGGTAAGGACGGAATGGACATTTGTGCGGGCGCAGGGGTCATGCAAGGTCCCAATAATATCCTTGCTAAAGGCTATTGCTCATCACCTGTCGGAGTGACGGTCGAAGGCGCGAATATCTTAACGCGGACGCTGATTATCTTCGGTCAAGGTGCGACGCGTTGCCATCCTTATGCACTCAAAGTCGTCGATAGTGTGGAAAAAAATGATGTGCCGATGTTTCGCCATAATTTACTGGCGTGGATGTGGCAATTTGTTGTGGGGTTGATTCGTACCTTATTCCTTGGTCTGACCCGTGGCGCTTTTGTTGGGCTGCCTGACGTCGCTCCAGAAACGCGAACTTATTATCGCCGTATTGCTTGGGCTGGGGCGCGGTTTGGTTTTTTGACCAATATGGCAA
>CAYJUB010000117.1:0-6736 GCA_964373145.1 uncultured Moraxellaceae bacterium | reverse complement strand
CCTGAATATTCAACTGAGCAGGTCAATGCGTTTTGCGATCAACTGAGCTTATTTAAATTGGGCTGGAGTTGGGGTGGGCCAATGAGTTTGGTAATGCCGTATCGTCTGGCGAGTTTACGCAGTGTTGAGCAGGGCGGTGTGCCAGCGCATTTGGTCAATGGTGGATTGGTTAGGTTTAGTATTGGTTTTGAAGATGTTGCGGATTTGCAGGCGGATTTGTTGCAGGCGTTGAGTGCGTTTGGTTAATTTGAATTTACTACATAAAACGAATTCAGATCAAAAATAAGATCAATGGTTAACCTAATCTAGGGGCAAACCCTTGTGGTTGCCCTGAACAGAATCCAAAGCGGGCGACCACAAGGGTAGCCCCTACAGGTATATTTGCAATCTAATGCCACATCTCGACCTTCGGGAATGAGACAAGCATATTTTTAAAGAAATCCTACTTGTTTATCATTGGCTTGCACGATAAGGTTACGTCATCTTGCTTAAAACAGTTATACGGATATGACTTCTTCTGATTTACCAGAAATTTATTCAAAGTTTACTGATATTCAACTCAATAAAACGCTTGTTGCCAGTGATTACGCTCGGCAAGTTTTACAACAACAATCAGAGCAAATTCTTGCCGAATTTGAAGTCGATCAATTTCAGAAACCACTTAGTCACGCCGATATTCTGAATACAGTTCAAGCCTCTCTAAATCAAGCCAATAGTGAAGCGGAATGGATGCAGGCCATGCGTCGTCTGCGCGCACGACTGATGTTTCGTTGGATTTGGCAAGATGCGAATCAATTGACTGATGTTGTTCAATTAACCCGTGAATTATCTGATTTTGCCGACATTGCGATTCAAGCCGCAGTGGATTTTGCTCGACCGACATTGGTTGAAAAAAATGGCGAGCCGATGGGTGAGAATGGTCAAATCCAAGATTTGATCGTGATAGGGATGGGCAAACTCGGTGCGCAAGAACTGAATTTATCAAGTGATATTGATCTGATTTTTGCCTTTGATGAATCGGGTGAAACGACAGGGAAAAGACCGATTAGCGTGCAACAGTTTTGCGTGCAGTGGGGGCAAGCAATTATTCGTTTGCTCGATACTGTAACCGCTGATGGTTTTGTATTTCGGGTCGATATGCGCTTACGTCCGTGGGGTGATGGCAGTGCTTTGGCGTGTAATTATATTTCGCTTGAACGCTATCTTGAACAGCATGGGCGCGAATGGGAGCGTTATGCGTGGATTAAAGCACGTGTGATTACGGGCGGTGTGGCTGGTGATAATTTACTGAAAATGACTCGTCCATTTGTTTATCGCCGTTATGTGGATTATTCGGTATTTGCGGCACTGCGTGAAATGAAAGGTTTGATTGAGCGCGAACAGCTGCGTCGTAATGTCCAAGGCGACATTAAGTTGGGTGCAGGCGGTATTCGCGAAATTGAGTTTATTGTCCAAGCCTTTCAGTTGATTTACGGTGGTACTTGGCGAGAACTTCGTGTTTCAAATTGCTTAATTGCCTTGGAAACTTTGGGTCAGCTGAACTTGATTGCTCTTAACGATGTCGCGGCATTACGTGAATCTTATTTATTCTTGCGTCGATTAGAACACGGTATTCAAGCACTCAAAGATCAGCAAACGCAGCAGTTGCCGATTGATGCGGTCATGCAAAATCGTTTAGCTGAAACGCTCAATTTTACGGATTGGCAGGGAATGCTTGATCGACTTGAGCAACTTCGTGAAGTTGTACGCATCCAATTTGCCCAAGTTGTCGCAGATCGCCATGTGGTCGATGTGACATTAGATGTGGAAGCACTCAAACAAAAAGTGTTGACACACTTAGATGATTCCGCACAAAAACAACTCGAGTCGTTTTGGGATAGTCGTTTAATTAAAAGTTTGCCGACATTAGCCAGTGAACGTTTACAAGCGTTTTGGCCGCAGCTATTGAATGCTGTGCTGACATTGCCTGATTCATTAGCGATTCAAAATGCTTTATTGCGTTGGTTGCCAATGATTGAAGCGATTGTGCGCCGCAGTGTGTATCTCGTTTTGCTCCTCGAAAATCCGAATGTGTTATTACGCCTCGTGCAAATGGTCAGTGCAAGTCCGTGGATTAGTCAGGAATTGACACATTACCCAGTCCTGCTGGATGAGTTTTTGGCTGCGGCATTGAATGTCTTGCCAAATCGAGAAGAATTGTCGGATTCACTGCGTCAGGAGTTATTGCGCATTGACCGTGATGATGTCGAAGCGCAAATGCGTGTCTTACGCTTATTTAAAAAGAGCCATGTTTTACAAGTCGCTGCCAGCGATATTCTTGCTGAACGCCCGCTCATGAAAGTCAGCGATGCATTGACTGATATTGCCGAAGTGGTTTTAGAATCGGTGTTGCAACTTGCGCTTGCGCCATTGGTCGCACGTCACGGTTGGCCGTTATGTGTAGCAAACGGAGAGGGTGCGTCTGCTGAACGCGCTTCCGCTGAGCATCCGCAATTTGCCATCATCGGTTATGGCAAATTGGGTGGCTTAGAGATGGGTTATGGCTCAGATCTCGATTTGGTGTTTCTACATAATATTGATGAGCAAGCAGATACTGATGGTGAGAAACCATTAAATGGCTTCCAGTTCTGCGCACGTTTAGCGCAAAAGATCATGACACTCTTGTCGACGCAAACCCTTGATGGTCGCGTGTACGAAGTAGATACGCGTCTGCGGCCTTCTGGACAGTCTGGTTTGTTGGTTTCTAGTTTAAGTTCATTTGAGCTTTACCAGAAAAAAAGTGCATGGCTTTGGGAGCATCAGGCATTAGCCCGTGCTCGCAGTGTTGCGGGAGATCGTGGCGTGCGCGATGAGTTTGAAAAGATTCGATTAAATATCTTAACCCTACCGCGTGATGAAGAAGTTGTGCGAACCGAAGTCAGTAGCATGCGAAAAAAAATGCAAGATCATTTGGGTTCATCAAAAACACTACAAGAAAATGGTTTTTTTCACTTGAAGCAAGATGCTGGCGGTATCGTCGATATAGAGTTTATGGCACAATACGGGGTGTTGGCTTGGTCTAATGCAGAACCTGCCTTAGCTCGCTATTCAGATAATGTACGTATTTTAGACGCTTTGGCAACGTCAGGCCGCCTATCCCGCGCCGATGCGAATGCCTTAACCGATGCGTACTTAAGCGAACGTTTTGAAAGTCACCGTCTTGCCCTTGCTCATCAACCTTTGCAAGTTCTGGCAGCGGATTGGCTGGATATCCGCACGACTGTTCGCGCTCTCTGGCAACAATTAATTGATCCAGCAGCTCGTTGAGCTGTTTTTGCGGCTTGTTAAAAAGCCGTTGACCTTTTTTATTTAGAATTTGTGGAGTCTCTAGTCGTGAGCATGGCTGATCGTGATGGCGTAATTTGGATGGATGGAAATTTGGTTCCTTGGCGCGATGCCAAAATCCATGTATTAACTCATACATTGCACTATGGAATGGGCGTGTTTGAAGGTGTGCGTGCTTATGAAACGGATAAAGGCACTGCTATTTTTAAACTACAAGAACACACGAAACGTTTGCTGAATTCAGCAAAAATTTTTCAAATGAAAGTTCCTTATGACCAAGCTGCGCTTGAAGAAGCACAAAAAACTGTGGTCCGTGAAAATAATTTGAAGTCTTGCTATCTGCGTCCAATCGCTTGGATTGGTTCAGAAAAGCTGGGTATTGCTGCAAAAACAAATACTGTTCATGTTTCTGTTTCTGCATGGCCATGGGGTGCATATCTCGGTGTGGAAGGCATGGAGAAGGGGATTCGTGTAAAAACCTCATCCTTCACTCATCACCAGCCAAACATCGTTATGTGCAAAGCAAAGGCTGTGGGTAACTATCCTGTGTCAATCTTGGCGAATCAAGAAGTGACTGCAGCGGGTTACGATGAAGCAATCCTCATGGATCCGCATGGTTTTGTTTGCCAAGGTGCCGGCGAGAACATCTTCTTGGTTAAAGATGGCGTGTTGCATACACCAGATTTAGGCAGCGGTGCGTTGGATGGGATTACCCGTCAAACGATTTTCCAAATTGCTAAAGATGAAGGTATTCAAGTGATTGAACGCCGTATCACACGCGATGAATTCTACATTGCTGATGAAGCGTTCCTGACGGGTACTGCTGCTGAAGTGACGCCGATTCGTGAATACGATGATCGTCCAATTGGGATTGGTTCACGTGGTCCAATCACTGAAAAACTGCAAAAAATCTTCTTTGATGCAGTGTCAGGCAAACTTGAGAAATATCAGCATTGGTTAACTTACGTTTAAGTCTTAAGCGTATAGATTAGGGGTCAATCATGAGTTTGTAGTAATTTATTATAAACTCATGATTCTCTATATGTTCTGATAGTCATTGCATGCGATCATAAGTGCTAAATTTTTATAAGAAGCTGATGAACGCTTTTATAAAAAGCACATATTAATCAGCAGATGAATTGAAATGAGTTGTGCAATGAATATCTGGCATCTAACCGATCATAAAGCAGGTCACGTAGCGCAAGCTCGTGGCCTGTTTGCCGCTTTGGAGCGTACTGGCATTGCTGTAAATGTAGTCGATGTATCGGTAAAAGATGTCTCCAATTACGCATTATTCTTATATTGGATAACGGGTGGTCGAATCGGGCAATTACCTCAAGTCTTAGAAAAACAAAAGTTACCTGATTTAATTGTTGGGATTGGGCATTCAACGCATTGGGCTTTAATTCTGCTTAAGAAATGCTTTGCAAAAGCAAAAAGCATTGTCCTCATGAAACCCTCTTTTCCAATACCATGGTTTGATTATGCGATTATTCCAGCCCATGACTTTGCCAATCCACAATCGGTTCCATCGAATGTATTCGTTACGCAAGGCGCTTTAAATCCGCTGGTTAATGAACATCGCCACGAAAAAAATCGTCATTTGATTTTGATTGGCGGTGCATCGAAGCGGTATGATTTTTCTGAAGACATGTTGGTTGAGCAGATTAAGCCCCTTTTAGCTAAAATCTCAAATCAAAATGAATTGCAGACGGTGCTGTTAACAACGTCTCGCCGTACGCCTGATACGTTTTTATCTAATTCCTTTTTTCAGAACCACACATCTAACTTACAGCTATTTCCTGTAGAAAAAACACCGACAGGTTGGCTTTTCGAACAATTGCAGTTGGCTGAGTGTGTTTGGGTTACGCAGGATAGTGTTTCCATGCTGTTTGAGGCATTGACTGCAGGTTGTCATGTTGGGGTAATATCCATGCCTAAAACGAAAACGGATCGTATTACCAATTCAATGGATGACTATATTCAACAGGGTTTGTTTTTATCACTCACTGGCTTTTTACACGGTGAGCGTTTTCAGGAAGCATCTTTCTTGGACGAGGCGGATCAGGCTGCAAAATGGCTGACTGTGAAGTGTGGTTTATGATGAGTTTCATCAGGGTTTATCTATGAATGCGTCAAATTTATCATTTGTAGATCTCATGAAAGCGTTGGTTTTTCTAGCCATACCAATATTATTCTTATTTTTTTTGGTCGTTCTTGTGCCAACCAATAGCCTTGGCTCTACAGGTCTCGTCCTGATATTGTTTTGGTTATTATGGCGTGAGCCAGACCTTCGCAATCGTTGGTGGGCAGTGATTTGGCCTTGGTTCTTAGCGGTCGCCATTTATTTTTCAGCCATGTCGCTGTATTCGTTTTCTGCAATCACGGCATTGCGGGATGGCGCGCGTGTTTTGGAAGGAATCTCATTCAGTTTGGTTGCACTCTATTTACTTCAGTTATCCGAAAGTCAGTTGCGACGGGCGCTTGAATCAGTAGCGGTTGTTTTATTTGCGATTGTGATTGTGATTGTGATTTTTAATCTCTATCACGTTGGATTTACCGCACTGTTCAATAACCATGGGTTTGAGTGGAATGTGAACCGTAATCGCCTTGCAGTTGGTTTTTCAATGACTGCCGTTTTTGTTGCTGCGCTGATGGTAGAGGAGCAGATGCGCTGGAAGTCTGTCTTGTGGTCAGGTACATTGGTTTTTGTTTGTTTAGCTGCGGTGTTAAACGGTTCTCGTGGCGCACTTGTTGGCATGGCGTGTGCCCTCATGAGCATCATCATCGCGGCAGTGGTGCGGCTGGGGTGGCGACAAGTATTCCGTATTGATGTGTGGTTTTTACCCCTTCTTTCGATATTTTCTACAGTATTATTATTCTATTATCATAAATTGAGTTTAGATGGTTTTTATGATCATGGTGATGGCGTAGATACCGGTCGCTTCTTCATTTGGCAAACAGTACTCACTAAACTTGAGAGCTCACCTTGGTTGGGCTTTGGACCACATGCAATCAAGCAAGATGTGTTTCTAATGCCTTATGGGCTCACGCATTTTACTCACCCTCATAGTATTTATGTAGGTTTTTTATACGCAAGTGGTTTATTTGGTGTTATTTTTTGGATATTCTGGTTTTGGACCTTTACATCGAAACTTAGAAATAATTTTACAGCGAATAATAATCTGGCGTTTTATTTAGGTCTTGGGGTTCTGATGACGACCTTGGTACATGGCGTTACTGATTTTGATTTTTATATGCTGGCAACGATGACGTTTATCATCTTCGGTATCGTGATGATGATGCCAAGATTGAATATAAATAAAGGATAGATGGATGAAGGTTTTACATATTGGTAATTTTGGTTATCGATCACATGGTGAAAGTTTTTATAACATCGATCGTAAATTAT
>CAYJUB010000116.1:0-6764 GCA_964373145.1 uncultured Moraxellaceae bacterium | reverse complement strand
TGCACCAGCGTCGATACTAAGTTGAATTCGGTAACCTGAGTATTTGACGGAACACCGTAGCGCGCCAAACAATCGGTTAAAGTTTCTCTATTTGCCAAACTTGGATCAGTATTGTCATGAATCCGTCCAGCAGACGTTCCACTTGTATTACCCAAACACGTATCCTGCACCGTCGAAAGTGGACTAGATGCAAAGGCGGGAAGCATGGATGTCGAAGTTGCTCTAATCCGCTGCGTAGTCACCGTTGGATTCGGTTGACCCAAAGTGGCATTCGTTTCGCGTGGCAAGAAATCACCAGGCTTTCCATTGACAACATCGTCCGTAGGTACCGTTATGGCAACCTGCGTTACAACTGCTTTACGAGCACTACCAAAATCCACAGACAAATCACAAAATCCTGCACCGCCTGAATTACCAATCACAGTCGGCGTATCGCCCGTTCCCGCTTTAATCGTTATGCTATCTAAAGAATTTGCATAACCTTTAGCCGATTCAGGGCGAAAACAAAACACGTACTCTTGCCCCACCTCGCCCGCCAAAAAATCACTCACAGCCGAACCAATGACATTATCAGTCGCTGTCATTTTAGTGAGATCCATACGGCCAAAATTATTCAAGGCGGTATCTGAAGATTGCACCAAGAGCTGCTTAACTTGAGCATTCGTAGAAATATTCAGCGTCGTCAAACCCTGTCTCATTGCCATCACACCCAGCACGGTAATCACCAACAGAATCAACAAAACCGAAATAAGTGTGGACCCCTGTTGTGATTTAGAAAAACTCATATCACTTTCTCTCTGGGTGATACTGTTCAGGCTTTGAGTCTGAATGACTTCGATTGTATCGCTTTGAGCACTTATCATCATGATGCCGCTCCCATCGCGTTACGCAGCGCAACTGTTGTCTGATACACCTCTCGAACATAGCGATTTGTGCTTGGATTCGGCGTTGCGATTGGGGTCACACTTTGACCCAAAATATCATATGCTGACCTTGGATTAACTGCTGCATTGGCGGTGTTATCGGCCGAACGTACTAGAGCTGCGACCTGTATAGACAGAATTCTTGGTTTTGGAATCGCCGCTAAAGCCATATATTGAGGGATCGAATAATATGCCATTCTCCCTGTAGCCGTTTGCACACCAAACCTAAACTGTAAATAATCAACACGATTCATGATGATTTGGCCCGTTCCACCCAAACCAGTGATGACTTGCAACCCCGTCACAACTGGCGCAGCTGGTGGCGCTATCCTCGCCGCATTACAAGCTAAAACAAGATTCTTCGGTGACTGTCCCACAGGCGCTTCTTCACGTACAAAATAACGTTGAACCACGCGCTCACCTGCAACAACCGCAGCACCCTCACAATCCGACATTGGCCCAGGAGCTTGAAATTGAATGGTCAATTGATCACTGCCCGAAGTTCCACTTGCTGCCGTGATATTTGTCGGCCCCACATTACCTAAGGTTAAATTTGTTTTATCTGCCGTAGTCAAACAATTCGTTGCAAGGTTGCTCTTACGAACCAAAGGCAAATTCGTGAGATTACTAGGAACGAGTGGGCAAGTATCCGCCGTAAGCACAATCCCACCAAAAGCCGTCTGATCAGTCAGCAATCGATTCAATGTATTTTCAAAATTGGCTAACCGTATATCCTTAGCCATATATTCCAACCCAAAGAGCCCGTTGTCTTGCAAATCTGCACCCGCTTGCTGCAAACGCGAAGTCGCCACACCGGTAAACAACAACTGAGTAGCCGCCGCCGTCACAAGAAGACCTAATGTCAACGAAATCATCAACTCAATTAAAGTGAAACCCGCTTGAGTTGACCCCACAGAACGCATCTCTGGCAGACTATGAATAGCAATAACGCCAGATTTTTCTGGTTTCATTATGTCGCGATTTTTCTCAGAGCATCTTGATGAAAGATTCATTTCAATACGCCTCCATCAATAGGCAATTCGCTGAAGCGTTATAACGTCCAGTAGATGAAATACAATCCGCAGTTCCCGTACCGATCGATGGGGTTGTTTTCTCCCATCCCGCAAGTAAGCACTGCCGCTGAATTGGCGCACCTGCTGGTATCCCGGGGCATGTCGTCATATTGAGACGCATTCCTAGTTTATTGGCCGCTAATGCCGCACGGTATGCATCCCAAGAAGCAAACTGAGCAGCGGTACATTCATTGTTATTACAAGATGTCGGTGCTGTTGGCACCGCACTCGAATTAAACCCACTAACTGCAGCTGGATAATTTGCCTGACCTGCGCTATTGGCACGAACTTGTTCAGCCAAACCACGCAATATAAGCAACGCCTGAGAGCGGTTCAACGCCTCACCTGACGCCTCAATCGCACGCACTTGTAATATAGAAAACCCTAAGACACCAATCGCCAAGAGCACCATTGCAACGATCACTTCAACTAGACCAACGCCGTGTTGATTTCCGCGCCGTGACATTTTGACTGGAAATTTATTTTTGCAAGAGATATTAGTTTTCATTAGTTTCTCTTCACCTGTGTGCCACCAAAGTGACTAAGCGTAACGGTATATCCAGCATTACTCGATCCAGCATAGGTTATAACAAACGTGACATCTCCAGTCACATCTGTAGGCGTAGTGGCTGATGTCGACAAAGATGTCTGTACAGTAGAGCCTGGCGTAAAACGAATTAATACTGGGTCCGCGTTGATAATAACCTTCGTATCCAATGTTGCAATCTGAGTAACACGATTAACAACACCCGCGACCGCATTATTGAGCCCACTACCTGTTTCCAAAATATAGAAGCTGGATTTTGCAAGTCTATCTACATCACTTGCGGTCACATTCAGTGCGTTAAGCGAGCTTGTTTTGGCACCATTCCATTTACCGCCTGTGGACGCATTCGGATATGAAGCACGCACATCGACCGAACGCCGATTAAGAATCGCATTACTGCGAGCAGTTTGCAGTGTCTGAGCCAATTCATAAGCCGCACTTCTTGTCTGCTGTTTCGCAATGAACACGCCAAAAGACGGCGCAGCCAATACAGCCAATATTGCCATTATTACAATCACCACCATCAGTTCCACGAGTGTGAAACCGCGTAATGAATGAGGCAATGAGCTGCGAGAAACCATGACAAATCCTTCTATAATGCTTTTTGTAAAAATAGCAACGTCCGCTCTATCCTGAACAGCACTAGCAACATATTCAAGATACACTTAAATGATAAAGCGCACCAACTAGCATACGACAGACACCACTAAACAACAGACAAATAACACAATGAATATGAAAACTGCAAACTATGTCTCACTTTAATGTGATTATTTTTTAGACAAGACTAATTGTCTGTTAACAAAATCAGTCTGAAAAAGGATTATCCACGATAATCGCAGGTTTATTGATGATTTCATTCGGTAAAGTCGTGTTCTGCAAAGCGCAAACAATCGCATTGATTTGTTTCTGCAAAGCGAGTGCTCGCACTAATCCTTGTTGATCTTTTGTAATCATTCCTTGTCCATAAATCGAGACAAAATCGACATGGTTTTCAATCGTCAATCCTGCAATCTCTTCCGATGAAGACTCGTTAAAAAACGGCTTAAAGCTCATTACTATTCTCTGTTTTTAGTGTCCCTATAACAAGCTTTTGCCGAATCATATTTTTAATAAGCAGCAGCCCTTTTCTGCATGAGATCATAATCCCTCACACCCAACAAATACAAGATACCATCCAATCCCACGCTAGAAATCGCTTGGTCTGCATTTTGACGCACTAAAGGCTTGGCACGGAAGGCAATTCCGAGGCCTGCAATGGAAAGCATCGGTAAATCATTAGCCCCATCACCCACCGCCATGACTTGCTCAAGGCTAATACCGTCGCGTTGCGCAAGCTCGCGTAACAGTTCAGCTTTACGCGCACCATCGACGATAATACCTGTGACTTTACCAGTCACTTTGCCATTTTCGATATCTAAATGGTTTGCATGCACTTCATCAATACCCAGTTTCGCCTGTAAATATTCCGCGAAATAGGTAAATCCACCCGACAAAATGGCAGTGCGATAGCCAAGTGCTTTTAAAGTAGAAATAAGGCGTTCCGCGCCTTCAGTGATGCGCAAATTCGCCGCAATCCCTGCGAGCACATTGACATCCAAGCCTTCCAGCAATGCCACTCGTGCTTTAAAACTTTGAGCAAAATCAATTTCGCCTTGCATGGCACGCTCAGTAATCGCCGCAACTTGCTCACCGACGCCAGCCGCAATCGCTAACTCATCAATCACTTCTTGCTCAATCAGCGTCGAATCCATATCAAAACAAACTAGACGACGATTGCGACGATACGCATTATCTTCTTGCACAGCAATATCAATTGATAAATTGGTCGACAGCATTAAACATTCAGCACGCAGGCTTTGCGCATCCGTTAAGCGACCGCGCACACCGATCTCGACGCAGGCACGACCATTAAATTCCGCTTCTGACAGTTTATCGAGCCCCAATCGTCCCGACAAACGATGTAAGCGATCAATATTAAAACCATGACGGGCAATCACTGCCGCAACCGCAGCAAGATGTTCAGGCGTTAAATGACGGGCAAGTACGGTGACAATGTAGCGAATTTGACCACCTTCTTTGACCCAATTTTTATACTGTTCATTGGTGATCGGCTTGAAGCGCACCGCCAGCCCAAGCTCATGAGAAACCAAAAGAATTTCTTTCATGGCCAGTGCTGATTCGGTTTCATTTTTACTGGCAATCACCAGCGCCAGCGAGAGCTGGTCGTGAATCACCGCTTGACCGATATCGAGAATATCCAGATCATACTTTGCCAAAACCGCCATAAGTCTGGCAAACTGGTTGGGCTGATCTGCCCCTAAAAACGACATTAAAATGATTTCGTGCATTGCGCTTAGCCATACTTGAGTGACAATATGTGGCGCATCATAATACATTTCTATCTTTAACGCCTCGGAGCTCGTGTGAACGCACCTCGTCAAGGGCTATATGCCACCATCGTAGCCATTAGTTTTGCTCTTCACACTGCTTTGATTGTTGAAGGTGCTGCACATCAATTAGCTTCTACCCGTGATGCTCAAGGACAATTGTTAATTCGACAACTGGCTGAAGATGCAACCTTAGGCGTGGCACGTCAAGACACGGTGGCGTTGGCGTTATTGGCCAATCGTTATGCCCAACGTCCTGATGTAGTGGCCATGAGAATCTTGGCCGCTGACGGGCATGTTTTAGCAACGGGTGGTAGTGCGCCTTCACGCAGTGGCGAAACCTTTCAACAAATTTTGCTGCAAGATCGCGCCCAAAGTGGGCAAGTCGAACTGACCTTAGCCAACATCAGTTTGGGTGAAATCATTCGCCTGCAATGGTTGCCATTGCTCTTGTCCTTACTGATTCATGGGCTGTTGTGGTTGTTTTACCGCGTCGTAGCACGTCCGAAACAATCGTGGGCTGCTCAAACTGATGCCACGGCTGACAATGCTGACTTAGACGATGACAACGCTGACCGTGAAGATCACGATGGCGTAGCAACTCCAGAACCGAGTTTGCAACTCAAAACTGCTGCGGCAAATGCTGTGCCCAGAGTCTATCCCGTCATTCTGAAAGTGACTTTCGATGATCCGAAGTCATTGCTTGACACCTTGACACCAACCATTGCCCAGAAATATTTTGCCTTGTGCCAAAAGCTGCTCGAAGAAGCGATTCGAGTATTGGGTGCACAAATGCCAAATGACGGCGAATCGACAGAACTCACCATCATCACCCCATTCGGTATGAACGGTGCAACGGTTGGCGTGAGTCAAAGTTCAACACCTGCATTAGGACATTTATTGTTGCTCGCACAGTTGATTAACTTACTGAGCGATGCAGTGTATCGTCGTCATCGTCTTGAAAAACGCTTTGCATTGCATACACATACCGTCATCACCGAAGCGAATGAGGAAGTGGATGCAGCGACACAAAATGCAACACTGATTCCACACGCCAAAACCAATGATGTTCTGATCAAAGTTTCTGACAACAACCTGTCAAGATTAATGATTCAGTTCAGTTTAAGTGCGCTAGAGCAAGCCGTTGATGGCACAGAAAACGATGCATTGAACGAAGTCATGCGCCTCAATGGTTTAAGAACCGATCAAGCGCAGTTGATTGAACGTGCACGCGCGCAAATTCTAGGAAAACCCGCTGAATAGTTGTTGGGGGCGACCTGCGGTCGCCCTTTCTAATTCTCAAAAACAGGGCGACCGCAGGTCGCCCCACCGAAAATTTGATTTTTAAATTATTGTTCCGCCGCCTGATTCAAATCTTGGTTTTTGGCATCATTGGCATCTAACGCTTTATCCAGCTTTTGGCGCATCGCTGTGCCGTTGTAACCCACGGCATTCGCAGCCTCAACGCTACGCGTTTCAGGGCGACCCGTATCACTGATGATCGGTTTTGGCAGCTCTTGTTGGGTACAAGCAACGATCCCAAAACCTAAACAACTGACCATGCTCAACATGGTAAAAAGACGAAATGTGTGATTCATCAAGCGCTCCTTGAGCCATTAGTTGGTTAAAACTTCATGATTAGCATGCCATATACGCACGCATAAGTCACAAAAGCCCTCAAAACAACTAATTTCAGCTAGAATACGCTCTATAATTTAGCCTCCATAAATGCGCCTGTATTTTGCCGCGATTGCCATAAGGTCTTTTTCATGACAACGAATGCCACAAAAATGAACACCGTCGAAGAACTTGTTGCCGACATTCGTGCAGG
>CAYJUB010000115.1:4762-6788 GCA_964373145.1 uncultured Moraxellaceae bacterium | reverse complement strand
AGTCAGCATCAATCGTGAGAAGAGCAAGGGGACTGCACTATAAATATTATAATGGGCGTAAATATGGGAAGAACGACCGGTGCCTACTTGCAAAATTTGGATGGTATGCCATCAGAACACCACAACTTTGGGGTGTACTAAACTTAGCCGACATTACTAATGCAAAGATAAGTACAGAAGAATGTGCCCAAGGCTTTTTTATTATCATTGAACCTATATAACTTTGAATGTAAGCCAACTTCTCGAATTTTCCCAAATTTAGCTCGCGTAAGGTGCAATAAGCCAAAGCGCATTGCACCTATCTCAATCAAACTCATCCCCAGCAATGATCTGCACGCCATCACCAATCCAAATCATATAACCCCTGATCAACACAATGATTAAAGGTGGAATATGACCAATCACGTGGCTTTTCTACATAACCATGTTTAACGGGATTATAGTGAATGTAATCCATATGCCGCTGATAATCCACCTCGTCACGGATGCAATGTTCCCAACGCGTAATTAGGTTTAAAATATAGAAAGGCTGCGTGACGATATATTGTCATGCAGCCTTTTTTTGTAATGAAAACGGCTCATTAAGGCTGGTCTGATGAAGGAACCAAAAAAACAGTATATTCATTATATTCAGTCATTTAGTTGAAGATATTCACCTAATTGCGGGGCATCTCTCCTGAGCACGAATCAAACTTGACAACGTAGTGTGGATTAAAATTCACCTTTAAACATAAAAATCATCTACATTGATAATGAATAGACATGTCATATGCAGTTTAGCGTAGTGCGCCATGGTAAAAAAATCATCATTACCATAATTTATGGTATTAATTTCAAATTTTCCAATCACATATTTAAAAACACCCAATCTACTCAACAAGCAATTGCATTTGCAGTAAACAGTCTGCTCAAAGAGGTCACGCATGTTGAATTTTTCTAGAACCCTATTAGTGATATTGCTGACTTGTGGTTTTAATACTCAAGGATGGACAGAAGTCACGCCAGCTGGCAGCCTGCTTCGCCAGACGCTGCAACCCAAACTCCAACAAAACACTGAGTTAAAAATTGAAGTCGCAGATGTTCCAGCTGCGGTCGCAAAATTTTATGCAGAACGTGGTTGGGCGCCAGTTTGGGATAATGCACGATTTGCGGTGTTGATACAGCAGATTGAGTCCTTAAACAACGATGGTTTAGACCCAGAAGATTATAATCTGACAAAATTACGGACACTCAAAACAGTAGACGCTGATCCGAAGCGTCAAGTTGCGCGCGAAGAGCTCGCTACTCGCTCCTATTTGTTGGCATTGGTTCATCTCTTTCATGGCAAGGTAGACCCTGTGAAGCTGGATGCTCATTGGAACTTTGATATGAGCGAAATAGATCCAGACTCAGGTCTTAAGCTTGCCAGAGAGGCTGTTGAACTGAATAAAATCGAAGACATCTTTCAACGTGCGCGTCCGTCACTGGCCTATTACAAAGTTTTAAAAAATACTTTAGCTGATCTACGCAAAATAGAAAAAAATGGAGGATGGTCTGTGATTCCAGCAGGACCCGTTCTGAAACTCGGCATGCAGGATGCACGTGTACCATTACTCGGTAAACGTTTACAGATTGCAGGTTTACTTGCGGGAGCAAACAATAACCCCTCCTTAGTCTACGATAAACCGATGGTTCAGGCGGTTAAGCGATTCCAAAAAGAAAATTATCAAGATGCTGACGGTGTCGTTGGTCCAAGTACTTTACGGAAACTGAATACGCCAATAGACCATCAAATCAATCAGGTTCGCGCCAATCTTGAACGCCTGCGTTGGTTCCACAACGAATACAAAAATGATTATGTTCTGGTCGATCTTGCGGGTTACCGTATCTACTATATGCAAGATGGCAAACCAGTCTGGCAATCTCGTGTTCAAATCGGCAAAGCTTATCGCCAAACACCGATATTTAAATCTGAGATCAACTACATCACTCTCAATCCAACTTGGACAATCCCACCTACGATCTTAAAAGAAGATGCCTTACCTGC
>CAYJUB010000115.1:0-4662 GCA_964373145.1 uncultured Moraxellaceae bacterium | reverse complement strand
GTACTCTTGGCTTACTGGACTGTCGATGTTGGCACTGATGGGCGTGTCTCATTCAAACCTGATGTTTATGAGCAGGACGCAAAAGTCATTAAAGCGTTGGATGATCATCACACGTCGAGTCAATAGCACTCAAGTTATGGAAGTACTCAAAAAATATGAGTGCTTCCATATGTCTGGGTGCGTGAATACAGGTAACCCTTGTAATACCGTGAGTGTCAGGAAATGCGGTGCTGAATTATTTGTTATTTTATATCTACTTACGCCCTTTGATTAAGTGGACATATTATTGTATTTATTGATCTTATTTACATTTTTATAGCTTTTTGCAAGATTTTTTTGAATTAAAGGATTAGTATTTATCAGACATCGCGATTCCCAACGGGGACGTGGGGAACCAGAAAATATGAGTGTTTCCATATGTCTGGGCGCGTGAATACAGGCAACCAATGCAATACCGTGAGGGTCAGGAAATGCGGTGCTGAATTATTTGTTATTTTGTATCTACTTCTGCCCTTTGATTAAGTGGACATATTATTGTATTTACAGTTATATATTTTTTTCGCAAGATTTTTTGAATTCAAGGATTAGTACTTGTCATACATCGGGATTCCCAACGGGTACGTTGGGAACCAGAAAAACTTATCAGCATGCTTGCTCGGCAGCTGTAAAAATGTAGCTCATTAGGTTCTCTCTTTGGTTATAAATTGACTAGAGGTATCCCTAACAGCCTGCAAAAAATTGACTATGTCTGATAAGACATAAGTCTTAAAACTAACAGATGCATGCCCGCCATCAAAAAACAGCCTAGAAAAAGAAGCCTCACTTGGAGATAAACAATCAATATTTCTTGTTTTATCGAACATACTTTGTAGCTCAGATATTGGCAAAGGGAGTTTTTTAGCGGGAAGTGATAAAGCCAAGCAGTTAAATTGATATTCAAAGTTATAGTTTTCTAAGTTTTTAACCTTCAAAATATCATAAAGTACTTTATCACCGATGTATTGACCGTTCTTATCAATATCGCCTATCTGTATTTTGAATGTTAAATTAGGGTAATTTATTAACTTAAACTCTTGTTCGTCGTTGCTTTTATGAGCAGATGGCTCTGTAAAGTTAGAACTATATTTCCTTTTTTTTGCTTCTGCCTGTGGGGTACACCAGTCCTCATAACAAGCATTCACTTCAACATTAGTCCAATTCTCTGGGGGAAAAGAAGCAAATACTTTAAAATAATTAGGCTTTAGCACATGCTCATTCCATAACATCGACATACTAAATCCAGCTATACGACAACTATTATTCTTATCGAGTTCATAACGAATAGTAATAGGCAGAACATTGTAATCATCCTTACCAGCACGGTTTTTAGCGTCTTGTCTAGCATCTGAAATGAAATCATTAAATTTTTTCAAGTTAAACCAATAGCCGCTTCCAGTAAGCACGTAACCATCTGGAAATTGGCACGCAGCATATAATTTTTGCTGATAGGCCAATTTTTCTTTTAGGGCACTCGCTTCAGTTGCCTTATTTAACTCTCGTACATCTTTAGACCATATTTGCCAGGTAACAAAAAGTACAATAGAAAAAATAAGCATCACAACCCATGCAAATACGCCACCTCGAATGATGCTTTTGAGAGTAGTAGACTTTTTAATTTGCATAAGAGCACACTCAAGATTAGCGTGATCGGTGGGAAAGCCGTCAGCATGGAATCGACAGTTAATGTTGTATTTACACGAGGCTGATTAAGAATAGCCCGCGTAGAATGCAATAAGCCAAAGCGCATTGTACCAACCTTAATCAAACTCACCCCCAGCAATGATCTATTATTTCTGCGCCACCCGCCTCTCAATTTCTTCAAATGAAACATCTTCAATATGTGTATGAATCCACCATTGATTGCCGCCAACATCCGTCACACCACCTGAACGATCACCATAAAACTGATCTGTCGGTTCACGAATCGTTTTCGCGCCAGCAGCTAAAGCACGTTGATAAACCTCATCTACATTTGGCACATAAACAACGAGCATCGACGGTAATGCAGGCATCCCCTCAATGGCTTCGCTCAACATCACCCGCGAGTTACCTAACTGAACTTCTGCGTGAGAAATTTTTCCATCAGGATAAGTTAATTTCCCAACCACTTCTGCTTGAAACACTTGAACTAAAAATTCAATGACTCGATCAGCTTGCGGCACAACAAGATACGAATTAACCGTGTTATAGCCTTCAGGTAAATAATGAACGGACATCATAAATCTCCCTAATCAAGAACACACCGCATCTGTAGGCTGCGTACCGCCTTCCAAAACTAAAACCGATGCAGCAATCGCATTCGCAACTTTATCTAATGATTGCCTTGATGCAGCGACCAAAGCATTCACTTCTGATAATTTTTTAGTATCTGCCAACGTATTGAACGCAATACGACAAGCCACTTGGTTTTTCGATTGAACGGTTGCTGTCGTGCCTGAAATATTTTGCACGCGGTTAATCGTCCATGTCGCCGCAACATTAATATTCACACCACTCTGATCACGAACCACATCAAAATGAGAAAAATCTGTCGCGATGCGATAAACAGGAAGTGTCGTTGTCGAACCGCTGCGATAGCGATCGACTGCACCCAAACGTTGCTGCAATCCTGCCGACAGCCCATCACGAAGTTCTGCACTGAGTGTCGAAGTCCAACGCTGTTGATCTAAGACTTGCGATTTACCCGAAGCCTCTTGCAACACGATCTGTGTTCGATCCAATCGATCTGGCAAACCGACGGGCAACACCTCAATCACACGCAGCGAATGACTCGGCATCGTCACACTACTTGAAATCAACGTGTAATAATTTGGTGGCGAAGAACTACTGCATGCACCAAGCACAAGACTTGCACTCACTCCTAAGCCGCATGAAATTGTACGAACGTTACCATTCATCATTCGATTTATTCTGTTCATTGTTTTTCCTTGGAGGGCACTTTACCGCGGATGAGTGATTCAGGATGCTGCTCAATATAATCCGCCATCAACTGTAGCGAAGCTGCTGCACGCGTCATTTGCTGAACTGCACGGCGAATGTCCTGCTGCATCGGCGCATCACTCGCCAAAATGGTTTGCGTAGACTGCATGGTTTTTCGCGCGTCATCCAAAGTCGCTTGCATTGCAGGCGCAGTTTTACTATCGAGTTGTTTGACCAGTTTGTCAGTTGATTCAATCGCCGTATTCATATTAGCCAATGTTTTACGCACATCCTGACCAATTTCATTGAGTGGAAACTTGGTCAACTTATCAGCAATTTGAGTCACTTGCGCTTGTAAACCACTTAATTCACTTGGAATTGTTGGAATTTCAGCCATGCCATTCATCAATTTCATTTCAGCTGGTTTTGCTTTCGGATAGAAATCAATCGCAATGTAATTTTGCCCAGTCAGGATATTTCCTGTTTTCATTTGCGCACGTAAACCGCGTTGAATAAATTCTTTCAGAACTTCTTTATCTGGCGCAAGTTCGCGACCGCGCGACAAGCGTGATGGATAAATTTCGGCAATAACTGGCATGCGTAATTGACGATACGTGGAGTCGAATTCCACATTGATCGACTTCACATAACCTAACTCAATACCACGGAAATCAATCGGTGCGCCTTTCGTCAAACCGCGTAATGATTGATCAAAATACATGAGAATTTTAACGGGATTACCATCAGAATCTTTCAGCGCTTCCGCTTGATTGTCTGCAAGTTTAAATGCTGTATTACTTGCAGCGACATTGGCATTGGAGCCTTCAGGGAAACCAAAGGCAATGCCGCCCGAAACAATACTGGCAAGTGATTGCGTATTAACTTGAAATCCAGAGGCATTGAGCGAAACATCCACACCGCTTGAATGCCAAAACCGCGCATCAGTCGTCACATAACGATCATAAGGTGATTTAATAAAAGCCTGAACCTCAACGCTTTTTCCATCATCGGCAAGCTTATAGGCACTCACTTGCCCCACATTGATCCGACGATAATAAATGGGTGAACCCGTATCAAGAGATCCTAAATCATTGGAACGTAAAACAAAAACTTTTCCAGCATCCTCACCAGTGATCACTGGCGGTGATTCTAAGCCCACAAATTCTTCTTTTTCTGTTTTAGATTTACCACCCGCCACACCAATATAAGCACCTGAAAATAAGGTATTAATTCCAGAAACTCCACTCGCACCAATTCGCGGACGTATCACCCAAAACTTGGTATCACCCACCGCAAAGCCCCGCGCAGCATGACTGAGCTCAATTTTAACAATCACATGCGAACGATCATCAGCAAGCTCAATTTGACGAACTAAGCCAATATCGACTTCCTTATAACGAACTGTGGTTTTTCCTGCTTGCAAGCCATCTGCCGTTCGGAACGACACACTGATCGTTGGACCCGTTTCCAAAATCGCTTTTGCAAATAATGACAAACCAATTGCCAGTGCAATCAACGGAATCAACCAAACGAGCGAAAATCTCCAGCGCTTCGCTTCAGCTGTTCGCGGCTCTCCCACAACCTGATTTGAAGGTTGTTTAGAATCCTCATTCGATTGATTTGGTGATTTTGGTGAATCAGCACTTGCAGGTTTATTATCATCGGTCATTTTGAAATATCAGCCTTGTCGATCATGACTTGAAG
>CAYJUB010000114.1:0-6815 GCA_964373145.1 uncultured Moraxellaceae bacterium | reverse complement strand
ATGCATCAATCCGATGTTGTGGGGAATAGGCAATGCCCTCTGCACGCACAAACTGCACATCCGTTAAGCCTACAAAAGCAAAAATTTGCTTCAGATATTTCTCTTGGAAATCGGCTGGATTATCTTCGCCAAATGCACTCCCACGACCACTGGCAATCACAATTTTTTTACCACTAAGCAAACCTTTTGGACCTGTCTCACTGTAGCTAAAAGTACGACCTGCAACGAGGACACGATCCACCCATGCTTTCAAAGTTGAAGGGATTGAGAAGTTGTACATTGGCGCGCCAATCACCACGATATCGGCATCAATAAATTGCTGTAGGGTTTGTTCTGCCGCAGCCGCTTCTGCCGCATCGGCTTTCGCAAGGCTGCTACCTGTCAAATGTGGAATCGAATCTTTGTCCAAATCACGATGCGTGATGGTCAAATTTGGAATCGTGCTATTCAAATCAGCCACGATCGCAGCAGTCAGTTCACGTGTGACTGAATGGTCACCCAGTGCGCTTGAATCAATATGGAGTACGTTCATTTTTGAATCTCTCTTTTAAGTGAGTAAGTGAGCGGACTATCGAGTGGATTGCCGCAATGAAGTCACTATAGTCGTTTTATTTATACCGACCAATCCCACAAATTAAGACATATCGTTTCACATATAGAACGATTATACATGTCGTGGCATACTACAATCATTGCCGACCAACAGAATCACCGCTGGGAAAACACACATGGATAACCTGAACGATTTATATATGTACGCCATGGTTGTTGAACATGGTGGTTTCAGTAAAGCTGAGCGTGCTTTGGGTATTCCAAAATCACGTCTAAGCCGTCGGATTACTGAGCTTGAAGCCGATCTTGGCGTGCGCTTATTGCAACGTGGCTCGCGACATTTTGTCGTGACCGATGTCGGGCAACGCGTTTATCAACATGTGCAATCCATGCTGACTGAAGCACAAGCTGCCCGTGATGTCGTCGCAGAATTGCAAGTTGAACCGCGCGGCGTGCTACGCGTGAGTGTGCCAGTGGATATTGCAGAACAACAAATGCCACGCATACTGCCTGAATTTATGAAGTTGTATCCGCAGATTCAACTGCAATTGTCTGTCACCAATCGTCGTATTGATTTGCTTAATGAAGGCATCGACGTAGCCATTCGTGTCCGTGACTCATTGGATAATGATGGCAATTTGGTCATGCGGAATTTTGGCCAAACGACTGCCGTTTTGGTGGCTAGTCCCGACTATCTCGATCGTATGGGCAGACCACAGCATCCTCATGAACTGATTCAACACCAAACCCTAAGCAGTAATGAACGCGAATACGATCAGCAATGGACATTGCATGGCCCAGAGGGGAAAGAGTCCTTTGCGATTAAGCCGCAACTGATGGGTTTTAGTTTTGCACTATTGGGTTCTCTCGCAGAGCAAGGTCAAGGCATTACCCTGTTGCCACTGTTGCGCTGTGTCGATCAATTAAAAACAGGCAAGCTGGAAATCGTTCTCCCCAACTGGCGTGTGCCGCAAGGCATTTATCACGCTGTGTTTGCCTCAAGACGCGGGATGCTACCTGCGGTGCGTGTCTTTATTGACTTCCTCGCCGAGAAAATTCCTCCGATGTTGCATGAGTTAGAATCGAAATGTGATGAACGTGATCGAATGAATCCTATAAATACTCATTTGAATGATTAAGTCTACGATTCCCCGTAAGCATCATTTCAGGCATTTCCAGCCAGTGTATCCACATGTATCGTCAATACAGTTGAATACACTCTTGAATACAGTTATTACGAACAACAAAAAAGCCCTCACTCGAAGGGCTTCTCTGCTTTTAACAATTAACTGGCAATTGTTCCAAAACGACCACTATTGAAATCCCGAATCGCTTCGTCAATCTGCGCTGGTGTATTCATCACAAACGGACCATAACCCGCAATCGGTTCATTCAACGGCTCACCGCTGAGAATTAAAAACTTCGCATCGGTATTCGCCTCAATCGTGAACTCAGTTCCGACTTGATCAAGTACCACCATTTGCGCTTCGCGAGCAATCTCGCTGTTATTCACCTGCACTGTGCCTTTCAAGACAATGATCGCAAGGGTGTGCCCTTCATTCACTGTAAACGGAACATGCTTGCCTGCATTCAACTGTACATCCCAGACATTGATCGGTGAATAGGTTTGCGCTGGGCCAGCATTGGCTTGAAACTCGCCTGCAATCACGCGCACTTGACCAGCATTGTTTTGCAACTCAACGACTGGAATTTGAGCATTCAAGATGCCTTGATAATGCGCTGGCGTCATTTTGTCTTTTGCAGGCAAATTGACCCACAACTGCACCATCTCAAACTCACCGCCAGTTTTAGTATATTCAGGAGAATGAAACTCCTCATGAATAACCCCGCCACCAGCCGTCATCCACTGCACATCCCCAGGACCTATCGTACCGCCACCGCCACTGGAGTCGCGATGAGACACTTCGCCTTTATAAACAATGGTCACCGTTTCAAAACCACGATGGGGATGTTGACCAACACCACGAGGCGTTGTGGTTGGAGTAAATACAGTTGGGCCTGCATAGTCCAACATCAGAAACGGACTCAATTGTTCACCTAAAGTGTTATAGGAAAACAACGTTCTGACTGGGAAACCGTCTCCTACCCAATGCTGACGTGGGCTGCTGTATGTACCAAGTACTTTTTTCATCATATCCTCCCTAGTGACTGCGGTGTGAAAAGCATATTTAGTGCATCACTTTATGAAACAAGCATACAACTAGAACGATAAACGCACCAGATAGCTAAAATGCATATCAGCATTCCATTTTTAGAACAATGAGAGCCTTGAAATTTGGAAGGTCAAAAGCAAATCCCTCCCAACCTCCCTTTGCAAAGGCTATGTATGTAAACCCTTATATTCAATGAATGCTTGTCTCCTTCCCCTTTTGAGGGGGAAGGCTGGGATGGGGGTGATTTTGACTTTAAAATCAAAAGCAACCCCTTGTCCTGCGCTAGGGCAAAGCAGTGCTTTGCTGATCCTAGCTCATCCCCTCAAAAGGGGAAGACTTCAGAGCAAAAGCATTGAAAATACGTTTCAACTGTTAACCCGAACATAGCCTTTGCAAAGGGAGGAGCTTTTCTCCCTCCTTAGCAAAAGGAGGGCTGGGGAGGATTTGCTTTTGATTTTAAACTATTACCAAAAAAACCTACCCAATTCACTCTACGCCACCCAAGCAAAAAACTCGTTAAAAAACGTATCTAAATCTATTGCACCACCATCGACTTACTGTATAAAGAATAGAGCATTGACTGGAGAATCTGCCATGAGTTCATCCCCATCGACATCGCCTACCGATCCTCATGCACCGCTACGTGATGACGTTCGCTTACTCGGCGGATTACTCGGCGATACGTTGCGTCAGCAAGTGGGTCAAGGCGTGTTTGATCAGGTTGAAATCATCCGCAAACTGGCGAAGCAAGCGCGTGATGGTGACAAGGACGCAGGCAAAGAACTCAATCATGTGCTCGAATCACTGACGGATGAAGAGCTGTCACCTGTTGCACGCGCATTCACCCAATTCTTAAATCTGGCCAATATTGCCGAGCAATATCATCGCGTGCGCCGTCGTCGTGCATGGCAATGCGTCGAAGTCAAAGCCCCACAACATGGCTCTACGGGTGAGCTTTTCCCGCGCCTAGCCGCAAAAGGCATTAGCGCAGAAGCAATCTGGCAGAGTGCGCAAGATCTCGATATTGAATTGGTGCTGACCGCGCACCCAACGGAAATTAGCCGCCGTACACTCATTCAAAAATACGATGACATCGCTGACAGTTTAGAAAAACTCGATGTGATGAAACTGACGCCGTTTGAGCACGCGCAACAACTCGCCAAACTCAAACGCGACATCATTGCTGCATGGCATACCGATGAAATTCGCCAACATAAACCCACCCCAGTTGATGAAGCGAAATGGGGGTTTACCGCGATTGAGCAAAGTTTATGGTATGCCGTTCCGCAGTTTGTTCGCGAATTTGACGCCAGTGTTTTTGAGCATACTGGCAAGCATTTACCGCTCACCAAGACCCCGATTCGCTTTGCCTCGTGGATGGGCGGCGACCGTGATGGCAACCCGAATGTCACCCATGCCGTCACCGAAGAAGTCCTGCTGTTATCACGCTGGCAGGCGGCAGAGTTGTATTGGCGCGACATTGATTCTCTGCGCTGGGAATTGTCAATGGACGTATGCAGTCCAGCCTTACGTGCAGCACTTGTAGAACAAGGCATTACTGAAAGCACCGAACCCTACCGCGACATTTTGCGTGATGTGCGTCGCCGCTTAGGTCGCACCCGAGATTGGGCAAATGCTCGTTTGCGTGGAGATATTAGCATCGACAATGAAGGGATTTATTTGCATGGTTATGAGCTCATGCAACCGCTGAAGCTGTGTTATGAATCCTTGATTGCTTGCAATATGGAAGATGTGGCGAATGGTGAGTTGATTGACATCATTCGCCGTGTTGCTTGTTTTGGCGTGGAATTGCTCAAGCTCGATATTCGCCAAGAATCTGGGCGGCATGTCGAAGTGCTGAACGCCATTACGGTGTATTTAAATGAAGGCTCTTATGCCGAATGGGATGAAAGCAAACGCCGCGCTTTCTTAATCAGTGAATTAAAAAACCCACGCCCCTTACTGCCTAAGATCTTAAATGTTGCGTCCGATGCACCAATCTTGTCGGCCAATGTACAAGAGAGCCTGAAAACCTTTGACGTCCTCGCTGAACATCCGGGTGAAGCGTTGGGCGCGTATGTCATCTCGATGGCTCAAAGCGCCAGTGATGTCCTCGCCGTCTTGTTATTGCAACGCAAAGCGGGCGTGCAAAAATTACTGCGTGTCGTGCCCTTGTTTGAAACGCTCGATGATCTCGATCATGCGCCGACTATTATTGATGATTTGCTCTCCATTCCTGAGTATGTCGAGCAAATCCAAGGTTATCAGGAAGTCATGATTGGCTATTCAGATTCTGCTAAAGATGCAGGCTTCCTGACGGCCAACTGGGCGCAATATCGCGCACAAGAAGCACTCACCGCTGTTGCGAAAAAACACGGCATTAAACTCACGCTCTTTCATGGTCGTGGCGGCTCAGTCAGTCGCGGTGGTGCACCTACACATCAAGCGTTACTGGCGCAACCTCCAGGCTCAGTCCAAGGTTCGATTCGCGTCACGGAACAAGGCGAAATGATCCGCTTCAAATTCGGCATGCAAGGCATTGCGATACGCAATCTGGAACTCTATGCCACAGCAACCCTTGAAGCATCGCTGTTGCCACCGCCTGCTGCAAAACCTGAATGGCGCACGCTGATGGATAGCATGACCCATGTTTCACTTGCGGCTTACCGAAAAACAGTGCGTGAAACGCCTGACTTTATTCGTTATTTACGCACGGTCACGCCTGAGTTGGAATTACAACTTTTACCACTTGGCTCACGTCCAGCGCGGCGAAGTACGAGTGGTGGCATTGAGTCACTTCGAGCAATTCCGTGGGTCTTTGCATGGACACAGATTCGCCTCATGCTTCCGGCTTGGCTCGGTACGGGCGATGCACTTACCGCAACCATCAAAGATGGTTTTGCCGATACTATCCAGGAAATGATTCATGACTGGCCGTACTTCTATGCCTTGGTCGATATGCTGGAAATGGTCTTAGCCAAAGCTGACCCTGCGATTGTCAGCTATTACGAATCTCACCTGACCAAAGATGCGGCCTTAATCGAATTAGGGGCAGCTTTACGACAACAACTCAGTGACACCACAGACACGTTGTTACGCGTCACCAACCGTCAGCAGCTCTTGGAAAACGCACCTGTGCTACGGCGTTCAATCAATGTTCGTACACCTTATATCTTGCCGTTGCACATGCTGCAAGCCGAGCTTATGCGTCGTCGCCGTGAAAATGAAGGCACAAAAGTTTATGATCATGCACTGATGGTGACGATTGCAGGGATTGCTGCGGGGCTGAGGAATACTGGGTAAGATTCACCTTATTCCTCACTGACCTCAGCCTTGCAAAAAAATGCTTTGCGTTTGAGTGCTTCGAATACTGTAAATCCCATCAATTTAAGCTACTCTCACTTATTATTTTTCTGCTTTCGCAAACGGATTAGAGGAACACCATGATTGTCGCTACTTTAGGAAAATTATTTTTCAAGCTTGAGGGCTGGACATACGACGTCAATCCAGATGCGATCAGTGACCCGAAGAATGTCTTTATTGGCTTTCCGCATACAACCAATCGCGATGGCATACACGCGATTGCCATTTTGCAAATTCTTAAACTGAATTATCACATTATGGTTAAGCAGGAATGGTTTAAATATGCGCCTGTAGGTCATTTCTTGAAAAATCTCGGCTGTTTCCCTGTAGACAGAACAAAATCCAAAAATGTCGTTCAACAAGTCGTCGAATTATTTGAACATAATGAACGCTTCACACTTGTAGTCGCACCTGAAGCTACGCGTGGTAAAGATGGTGAAAAACGTCCGATTCGTACAGGCTTCTGGCATATCGCCAAAGCAGCCAATGTGCCCATCGTGCTTGTGGTTTCGGATGCTAAAAATAAAAAATGCAGCCTCTTTGCAAAAATCTATCCAAGTGATTCAATGGAAAATGATCTATTGGAAATTAAGCGCTTATACAGTGCCTATGGCGTGGAAGTAAATATGCCAGAATCCATCTGAATTCAGCCCATAAAAAAAGCCCACTCAATGAACTGCACCCCAAAAGTTGGACACCCTCCAACTAATTAAGGTGCAGTTTTTT